>JAAHGL010000058.1 GCA_010692635.1 Symploca sp. SIO2C1
TAAGCGATCGCAGATAATCCAATAAACACATTTTGTAAAATTTGTCAAGCAACTTAACCGTAACCTGGAGTCCCCATTCCCTCGTGACAATTTCTCTAACTCGTTTTCAAATGGGCGAACGGTGAGTTGTTACTTATTCAGCAAACCCCAATTAGGTTAATAGTGGGGTTGTTAATGTTGCAACAGCTAGTATTGCGGTGATATTAGCCTTGCAATACTAGCTAGTATTAGTTCCCTATTTAAACACCAATCTTCGATTTTTTGTTTTGCCTGCTCTTTGACTTCTGGAGTGATATACATGGTAACAACAGCTATAGCAGCTATTAAAGCCGTAAAATCGTCAGTAAATCCGACAACAGGTAAAACATCTGGAATTCCGTCTATGGGAGAAATAAAGTAGGCTAGTGCTGCATAGATAGTTGTTTTAGCCCAAGTAGGAGTATTGGGGTTTTGAGCAGCATAATACAGGAGTAGAGCTTTTTCAATAATTTCTTTACCTGCTGCCGATGCGAAGTTTTTGACTTTTTCCCAAAAACTTTCTTTTGAATAAGAATTTTGAGTTGAATTTAAGTTGACTGTTATCTTTTTGGGGTCGATGGCAGAGAAAGGGATTCCCGCCGTTTCAAGTTTGGCTACAGCTTCTTTTAGTACATTCGTTGCTTCTTTATCGCTTAATTCACGTTCATGAAGTTCTCTAACCTTTTGTACAAATCCTTCTATTGCTTCTACTTGTGTCCCAGAAATGCCGAGTCTATCTTGAGCTAGGTTAAGTGCTTGTTCTTCACCTGGCTTCACTACTTTATCTACCCAGACGACATTGATCAGAAAAAACATTAATGCCAAGCGGAGGGTCTCATCCACTTGAGTAAGTTCTTCCAAACAATCTTCTAAAGATGGAGGTGTAATAATATAAGACTGCACTGTAAGTTTGGCAGAGTCTGACAAACTCTGCATCTCACCACTCAGGAGAATAATGTTCAGTTCCTCCGGATTGATCGACCCATCCGCCGCAGCCATTGCAAATAGTGCGCCGTAGAAAGCTACACGAATATTTTCAGGTTGCTTAGAGAAAATAATTTGCCTACCCATAGATACTGGCTCTTTGCTTGTTTCTTTGAGTGTCAAACGCTGGTGCATGCGATCGCGTTTACTTAATGAGCTGGCTTGGACGAACGCACCTTTATCCAAGATAGGCTTTAGCTTAGAGCAATTACAAGTACTTGACTAACTGATGCATGGCTTTATAAACAACCTCTGAGTTACTGCAATTCTGTATCTAATCCTGTAGATGCGCACGTACTACGCCTTCCCCAATACAGGCAAAACGTAGCTCAATTAATGTTTTCTTTGTAATGCAATTAAGTGCTAGGAATGTTATTTTACTCATTGGCTTTAGGAGCAACAACGCTTTTTTAGCAAATACGGTAATTTTACTGTTGTGCTCTAATGCTGTGCTGAGTTTGAAGCTGGGTCTAGCAATCTTATGAATCCTGCCAGTGGTGCTCTGCTAAGTTTAGCTTATATCCTGGGTCTATTGTCTACGGCTATTCTGGGATTTCCGATTCGTGCTGTTTCCTGGGAACAATATATCCTATTAGTTATAGGCTTTGGTGTTTTAGGGTTACTAGCTGCTATTACTTTACCCCGGTTTTGGCGAACAGGCCCAAGACCAAGACTTTGGCTAGCAACTGGCATAGTTGCAGCTTTGGCAGTGATATCTTTTCAAATGCGGATACCACAACCTGCCTCCAATGAAATTAGCAAGTTTGTTGACTTAGCTAATGGTGCAGTACAAGGGCAGGTTGTGACAGTTCAAGGCAAGGTTGAAAGTATACCTCGTCAAACCCGCAATCAGCGGTCTCAATTTTGGTTGCAGGCAAAGCAACTCAATGAAATTCAAGGTAGAGATGATAATGCAGCTGTAAGTCAGGGAGTTAGAGGTCAGTTATATGTAACTGTTCCTTTACTACAAGCAACAGGTTTATATCCTGGGCAGAGGATTGCCATCACAGGTCTATTGTATGCACCATTACCTCCTAAAAATCCAGGAGCATTTGATTTTCAAGCTTATCTAGCTCGTCAAGGGGCTTTTGCTGGTCTGAGTGGACTTCAAATAACCAATTATGACCCAATGCCAACAAAGTTGTGGGGATGGTGGAAACTGCGAGTACGCATCCTTCGTGCCCAAGTTCGCTGGCTGGGAAGTCCTACGGGACAGTTAGTAAGTACGATGGTTTTAGGGAGGCGTGCAGTTGATTTACCTTACGAAATCCGTGACGAGTTTATTGCTGCTGGTTTAGCTCATGTATTAGCAGCTTCAGGGTTTCATATCTCTTTGATTTTGGGTTTGGTTTTAGGGTTCACCAGGCGTATGTCAGGGCGATCGCAATTCATCATTGGATTAAGTACGCTTTTGATTTATGTTGGTTTAACTGGTCTCCAACCTTCGGTGATGCGAGCTGCAATTATGGGATTGGGGGCGTTAATTGCCTTATTGACACAACGCAAGACCAAACCTTTAGGTTCTCTGTTAATTGCAGCAACTATCTTGCTACTGTGGAATCCTCTTTGGATTTGGGATTTAGGATTTGAGTTAAGCTTTCTAGCAACCTTGGGATTGTTAGTTACAGCACCACCACTGATTAAGCAATTGGACTGGTTACCTCCTGCACTGGCTTCCTTGATTGCAGTTCCCCTAGCAGCATCTTTATGGACATTACCTCTGCAACTATATGTTTTTTATACCTTTGCGCCTTATAGTTTAGCCGTCAATATTATTTGTACTCCATTAATTGCTCTGATCAGCATCGGTGGTGTACTCAGTGCTGTAACAGCATTAATTTTGCCATTGGTAGGAAGTACGATCGCTTGGTTTCTAGAATATCCAGTTCAGTTACTGGTTTGGTTAGTAGGATTCTTCAATGAGTTGCCAGGAAGTCAAGTAACAGTAGGAAAGATTTCTCTTATTCAATTGCTGTTACTATATGGGATCCTTTGTCTAAGCTTTATCAACCATAAGTGGCGACGTCGTTGGTGGTTAGTGGTTTTAATTGGAGTGACCTTAGTAATAATTCCTGTTTGGCAAACGAAGCTAGCACAATTTCAAGTAACAGTTTTAGCTACAGCTCAAGAACAAGTTTTGGTAATTCAAGACCAAGGAAAAGTCACATTAGTTAATAGTGGGGAAGGGGAGACAGTTACTTTTACAGTATTACCTTTTCTACAACAGCAGGGAGTTAATCAAATCGATTGGGCAGTTGCTTTTGATTCTGAATCCCGTCTTAGAAGTGGCTGGTTAGAGATGTTGAAAACTTTACCGATTAAGAATTTTTACGATACTTTCCAAGAACAACCAGTTTCGTCTGGTTCTGTAACCTCATCCGAGGCTAGAACCTTTCTTTCACAGCTCGCCAGTGCAGTTCAATCTAGACAGGGAAATTACCAACGAGTTTCCCTTGGTAAAGAAATGCCTGTTGGTTCTACAATTATGAAATTAATCAACACTGAGCCACCAGTATTACAGCTGCAAATCAATAACCAGACTTGGTTGCTATTAGGAAAATTGGCTCCGGATGCTCAAAAAGAATTAGTAAAAACTAACAATCTTCCTTTAACTGAAGTACTTTGGTTTTCTGGAAAAAGCTTAACACTAGAATTGTTACAAGCCTTGCAACCAAAAGTTGTCATTGCTTCATCAAATACATTAGACCCGAATACGGCACAACTACTGCTAGAATCAGAGATTATTTTCTATTTTACTGGTCGTGATGGTGCGATTCAGTGGACGCCCCATGATGGTTTTGAAACAACTCTTGAAGTGATTAACAAGGATGCTCCGCTACTGTAGTTATGTAGAGTTCGCGATCGCTCCATCTTGAAAAAGTAGCGGTCAGAAGTAAAGCCCTTCCTCTCCAGTAAGGCAAGGTGTTGAGATTGATCTGCGCGAGTGGCAGAGCGTAGTTTAAGCTTCTTTCCACGCTCTTGGCTCACCTCACGCAGTCGCCCCTCGCCCCACGCGATAATCTCCAATTCCAGATCACCGCCCCGTGCTGTAGGGTGGACGCGAAACCCAAAAAAACCGTCAATTTCTTCTCCTGGCTTAGGAATCCAAGTGGGAGAATAGTCAATACTTATACTACATAAATACTACAATTGTGTCAAGGGATGGGAAACTTTCTTTTTCTCTCTCTACTTGGTTTTTGATTCAGCCGAGGGCTAATCGACACCACTCGGCAAATCGCACTAAACCCTATATTTTTCGTTGAGTGCTGTCGATGTCTTACAGGGAGAGGGTTTGACTCAAGGCGAATCTCCTAAAGAAGATTAGCTTTTTTGTGTTAAGAAAATATGGGAAAATCAAGTTCATAGTGATCGCACAAGTACTGCTGCGAAAAGATTAGCACCCCTCAATCGCGATCTCTAGAAACAGTTTTGCTAGGGTGATAGTCTAAGCACTAATAACCAGAAAGTTTTAAGAACGCAGATCCTGATGAGTGTAGTTCCAATGATGCCTCATTCCTTCTCTCCCTTATCTCTAGTTAAGGGAGCGCTGACAACCCTAACAATTGGTATTACTACTGGTGTTGGACTACTTTGTCAGCCAGTGCTTGCCTTGCAGGTACTAGTAACACCAGAAAATCCTCAGTTAGGGGATACCATCTCAGTAGTTATTCAGACTGATACAGCTGGCTCAGAGCCAACGGTTTCCCTGCGGCAACAAACTTATCCTGTTTTTGCCATAGGTTCAAATTACTATCGAGCCTTATTACCAACAACACCTTTAGATTCACCAGGGAATTTACCAATCCAAGTGAGAGGTGATGGTGAAACTAGGAATATCACCCTTTCCTTACGCAATCGCTCTTTTCCTACCCAACGGATCTGGCTCAAAGGTGGAGGTTCTAATGCCACGGAGACAGAACTAAGTCGGGTAGCAGCATTCAAGAAGTTAGTCACACCACAGAAATTCTGGAACGGGAATTTTTTAAGACCTAACAGCGGTTCAGTTTCAACAATTTTTGGTGTCCGCCGCTACTACAATGGTGTTTGGGCAGAAAACTACTACCATCGTGGCGTTGACTATGCAGCTGGAACTGGCTCACCGATTGTAGCACCAGCAGCAGGACGAGTGGGACTGGTAGGAAGGGAAGCGGAAGGCTTCCGAGTTCATGGTAATACAGTGGGAATTAACCATGGACAAGGAGTCCTCAGTATCATGCTGCATATGCACCGGATTGATGTGAAGGAAGGAGATTTTGTCCAAGCTGGCCAAAGGATTGGAACGGTTGGCTCTACTGGAGCATCTACTGGTCCTCATTTACACTGGGGTTTGTATGTTAACGGTCAAGCTATTGATCCTGTACCTTGGAGATTCCAGGGAATTGATTGAACCAACCAGTAGTTGATTCTCTCAAGAAACAAGGCAGAAGGCACAGGGCAGTTCGGCAAAGCCGTTGCCGTAGGCTAGGCAGAAGGTAGATTTAATGTTTGTTAGAAAAAGGTCAAGGCAGGATTTTCCCTTGCTAGTTGCTACTGGGAAGCACGCTCCAAGGTCATGAGTATTGAAGAAATCGTACAACAAGCTCTGCAAGAGGGTTACTTAACTCCATTAATGGAAACAGAGATGGGGCGAATCTGTAATTCAGCATCAGAGCTTTCTATGGAAGAATATATGGCATTGGATCGATTGATGGGGGCACTGTTAACTGGTGAAGTGGTTGCTGTTCCTCGTAAGAGGTTTATCAATGTCATGGAGGAGTTAGTGCTTGCTGAAGCGATCGCTCGGATTGCTGAAATTGAAAAGTATAATGAGCCCCTCCTAGATGTCGGAGATATTACAGCTTATGCCTTGAATAGACTTCCTCCTCTGTATGCCACAACAGAAGAGGGTGCTACATATCAGCGTCAGCGAGCTCAAAAAGAGTTACATGAGTTGATTACTCAGCAAGTTGCTGGAGCAATTGCCCGCAGCTTGGATCGACCTGACTTTGGCTATGAGCGTCAAGCACTCCTCAACAACAATGAAAACAACATTTTTAATCAGGTTAGCAGTTTACTCCAAGTTTACGCCCCCAACTTTGAGAAAGAATGAAAATTGGGAATTGTTGTTTGTCATTTGTCCTTTGGAAATGGAAATTTGGAATTGGGAATATCTTCCTCATCTCTCCAGCTCTCCATCCTCAATCCTGAACAATGATAGGTGTCCCTACCCTTATTTGCTCATACAACTCCTCAATATCAGCATTTCGCATCCGCAAGCAGCCATGAGAAACCTTCTGTCCTACTAGTTGTTCATTATTGGTGCCATGGAACCCGATTTGATGGTTGCCGTCAGACCAAAAACTGATCCATCGGCTTCCTAGAGGATTATCCGGTCCTGTAGGAATCAAATCCCCAGTAATTGGTTGCTGCCAGACAGGATTGTGTTGTTTGTGTAGAACTTTGAAACTACCGGTAGGCGTTTCCCAACCAGATTTACCGACCGCAACTGGGTAACTTGAGAGTAATCGATTTTCCCAGTAAAGGTAAACTTGGGTATCACTCAAATCAACAACTACCTGAGAACTCATGGCTGCGATCGCTTTATTCAACATAGGGGTGATCGAGGAAACAGTAGTAATCTTAGGTGTTAGTGGTATCTGCTTAGTTGCCTGTAACGCTTGCGGCAAGAGTAATGCCGCTGCTCCGAAACAAAGCAGCATCAAGGTAGTTTTGAGTGAGTTATTCATCTTTCTATAGTGAATAACTCGATGACTGAGTACTTTGAGTAGTTTGGCAATCATCGAAAACCCCAGAGGAAGGATTCTTAACTTCTTTTCGAGCAACTACCTCTTGGGAAGGATGATTTTAATTTTCTCAAGAGGAAAAGTCACATACTTGTAGATTAGTGTTTAAATATTAGTTGTAACGGCATAAATGTTTATTTGCTGTTAAAGTGGGAACTCAAGATGAAATTGGACGTCTGGAAGGAGAAAGGATGTTGTATTTCCCTATTCCATCCATGAGTCAACCAATTTCTGTATCTTCCTGGTCAAAAGTTGAGGCAATAGTTCCTCTAGTACCAGAAGTAGTGCAACCAGACAAACTCTCGAACTATGACTTGATCTTGCGCTGTCAGGACGGTATTCGCCCTGATCGTGTTGCCTTTGCTGAACTTTTGCATCGGTATCAGTCTCATGTCGATAAGATTTTGTACCATTTAGCTCCGGACTGGCAAGATAGAGCGGATTTAGCTCAAGAAGTCTGGATTAGGGTTTACCGGAATATCAAGCGATTACAGGAACCAGTAAAGTTCCGGGGTTGGTTGAGCCGTATTGCCACTAATCTCTTCTATGATGAACTACGCAAGCGCAAGCGAGTGGCTCGTCCTCTGTCCCTAGATGCTCCCCGTCGCTTTGACGATGGGGAGATGGAGTGGGAAATTGCCTCCGATGAAGCTTCTCCTCAAGAAGACATGACAACGCGGGAGTTTTATGAACAACTACAAGAGGCAATCTCTGGTTTACCAGAGGCGTTCCGCACAACCATTGTCCTCAGAGAAATCGAAGGCATGGCTTATGAAGAAATTGCCGAAATCACTGGAGTCTCCCTAGGAACTGTCAAGTCAAGAATTGCCAGAGCCAGATCTAGATTACAATCTCAGCTACAAACCTATTTAGAATCTTAAGCATTTAGTCTTATGCTAAGAAATGGTGCATTTTTGTAATTTTTCCTTAGTAAAATAGGGTGTAGTAAGATATCCTTCATTAAGGCGCTTGGCATGACTGTGTGGTAATGCTACAATAGCCGCCACTTGAAAAGCTAGTACACGTTTGAGGTAGGAAACTGCCAACGAAATGGATAGTCTACAGCGCGATCGCTTTGAATTGCTCAGTGCATACATAGATGGTGAAGTGACAGCAGCAGAGCGCTATCAAGTGCAAGAGTTGCTCTCAAAAGATCCAGATATGCAGCGCCTATATACCCGACTCATGAAGTTGCGTCAGGGACTACGGCAGCTGCCAGTACCCACTTGTGAAACTACTGCTCCTGAGACAGTACAGAAGGTATTCTCAAGAATTGACCGCCGCCGCTCTCGTAAGGCATTTATTTGGGGAGGAGCCGCTCTGGCTGCTTTGTTTGTCAGTGCTGTGTCGGGAGTTTTCTCTGGTAATCGGTCATTCGTACCACAAGTGGCACAATCTCCGGAACCAGAGGTAGCCTCGGAGCCACTAATGATTAGTGCCAACCAACCGGTAATTGAGATTCCGAAAGCACCGGTAGCACCTTCAGAAAATAAGGCAAACCAGAATGACCTTAATTGAATACTAGTGCAAAGAAGGCAGAAGGCAGGAGGAAATAAGGCTTGTATAGTAAGCTTTTTCACCTTTTTTACTGGTCGGTTATTTCCGCCGCGTTACACTAGTACCTGCTGGACGGTGCGTTCACCCTACTGACGTGATAAGTTAATCACCTAAGTTGTCCAAATTGACTCCACCAGCCAGAGACGATGGCAACTCCTTGGAGATGCTTGACTTGCTTAAAAGCTCCCTAGGAGCACTTCGCGCCCCCAATTGAATGGGAGAAACAATTCTCTTCCATTAGCTATTAGCCATTAGCTATTAGCCATTAGCCATTACCTTTGAGCATGTTTCTCGAGAGTCATTAAGTAAATCCAAGCAAGAGTTGATGTTTCCCTGGCTAAGTTATAAACTTCAATTTGGTGACGATTATATTCATTCTCATTACCTAACACCTAACACCTAACACCTAATACCTAATACCTTTTATTTAGTATCTCTGAAAAGAGTGCAACATTTCAGTTATAGATATTTTTTAAGAAATCTCCTGATTTTTTTGATTTCAAATCCTTGAGCCCAGTTCTGAATTTTTTGAGCAAAAGGCAAATATTGCTCATCTATTGCCTTCAATCTCTCGGCTTCCTCGCTCAAATTGTCTATCAATCCTTTTCTGGCAACATCGTACAACAGTTTGAGTTCTTCGACTGGAGGAGGTACAATTACCCCTTGATCAATTTTTTTTGATGAGTTAACTTCTGCTTCTGCCGACTGAGTTGAAACCTCATCAGTCTTTTGATAGATCCATGACAACCCTAAGTAATATCCGATTGTTTCGAGTAAATCATCTGCTTCTATCGGCTTAGGTAGAAAATCATTACAACCTGCTTCTCGACTCTGAAACTGATAGGATTCAGAGACACTTGCAGAAGATGCTAGCAAAATCGTCTGTTCCAATTCTGGTAACTGGCGCAGGCGATACGCTAATTCAAAACCATCCATCACTGGCATGACTAAGTCAAGGATGAGTAAATCTGGTAAAAATTGTCTAGCTTCCTCTAAGCCTTCCTCTCCGTTGGCTGCTTCCCTCATTTCAAAATCGAGAGGTTCGAGCAAACTGAACAAGACTGCTCGATTTTCATAGCAGTCATCTACAACTAGAATTTTCTTCTTGTCCCCCTGGTAACCAATAATTTCCTGTAAGGATTTTACTGGGTGTAAATCAATCAGCTTGGAGGCTGAAGGTAAATCTACCTCAAACAAAAAACTACTACCAACTCCTAAAGTACTTTTAACTTGGAGTTGACTTCCCATCAGTTGCAAAATTTTTTGCGTGATGGTTAATCCCAGTCCAGTGCCCTCTATTTTATGAGTATCCTGTCCTACTTGCTCAAAGGGTTCAAAAATCTTATCTAGTTTCTCTGGGGCGATGCCAACGCCAGTATCTTCAATCTCAAACCGGATTTTGTTGTTGGTTATTTGTTGTTGGTTATTTGTTGTTGGCTCTTGACGAATGACGAATGACGAATGACGAATAACACTTACTTTAAAGGTTACGCTGCCAGTATCAGTAAATTTGATAGCATTACCGAGCAAATTAATCAACACTTGCCGTAGTCGTTTTTCATCAGCATGAACAGCAGTAGGGAGTTGACTACTAGGTTCGTAAGTAAAAGTAATACTCTTTTTTTGGGCACGAATCTGACACATTTGGGTAACTCCCCATAAGAAGTGCAGAAAGTGAAAGTCTTCAGGGTAGAGTTCCATTTTCTGAGCTTCAATTTTAGAGATATCTAAAATATCGTTAATCAGAGTCAGGAGATGAGTGCCGCAGGCATGAATGATTTCAATACCTTTTTGTTGTTGGGGGGTAATATCTGGGGAACGTTGGAGAATTTGAGTATAGCCAAGAATGCCGTTAAGGGGGGTACGGAGTTCGTGGCTCATGTTGGTGAGAAATTCACTTTTGGCACGGTTGGCAGCTTCAGCCGCTTGTTTAGCTGCTGCTAATTCTTGGCTCTGGAATTGTTGGCGTATTACTTCTGCTTCTTGCATTTCTAACAGCTGCTTTACCTGTTGAATGAGTTGATTAAAAGCAGTAGCTAATATTCCTACCTCGTCTTGAGTCTTTACAGGGACTTGTAAAGCAAAATTAGACTCTTCGGTAACTTGCTTGGCTATCGTTGTGACTTGTTGAAGGGGACGAACAATCAAGCGTGAGACCAAGGTAACAATGGTAATCGAGCTCACGGCCCCAAGCAAGCAAAAAACGCTAATACTAGCCCATAACTGTAGCTGTGCTTGTTTGATAGGTACTACTGGGTTAAGTAGCACCAGTTTAGCCCCTTGATTATTGGTCTCAATTAACTCTACAGTTTTCGCAATATAGCCCTCTTCAGCAATTGTGACTGGCATTGGTGGTGATTCGATTGGGGGTGTTTGCCAAGGAGCATTTTGAGCATCTGGTAAAGTAGAAGCGGTTATCTCGGAGTTATAGAAGACAACTAAGTGCTGGTTTGCCTGAGCACGGATTTGAGTAAGCAACTCGTCATCCACTCGGATGCCAACAATTACACCACCCAAAATCTCTTCGGTAGACTTAACCGATGTTAGTGCTACTAGGAGTGACGGCACATCTTCATCTGTAGCAATGACATCAAACAAATCCATGCCAATACTTGCTGCTTGGCTGGTTGCTTTGTCGTCTAACTGGGTTTGTTTAATCTCTGCGTGACGTAAATCTGCTAAAACTGAGCCATTCTTGTCTACAACTTTAATCAAGTCCAACTCAAAAGATGCCTTGATAGGTAGTAAAGTCCGTAGGAGTTCGGCTTTGTTACTTTGAGCAACTAACCTGCTAACCTCTTTTCTCTCTACCACCGACTTTGCCTTCAATGACAGTATTTCTTGTTCATGTCTTAAAGCTTGCAATACCCCTGAGGAGAATTCCTCTATGTCTTCTTGGAGATGTTCTTCTACACCCTTGGTGACGAGATAACCAAAGCTAAGAGTTTCTACTATCCAGATTCCCAAGAAAGTTGAGAGCAAAGGTAAGAGTATCTTGGCTCTCAGGGAAAGTTTTGAGTAAATATCTCGGATCATGTCACTCTAGAGCTCAAATCTTGCGCCATTCTCAATTAGTCTCAAAACCCACCTGGAGTTCAATCTCCAGGCTAATAAATCAAGTCCACTAAAGTCGACTGAAACTCTCCTCCAGTCGTCTTTAGACGACTTTAGCTGTGAGCCAGCAGTTTTGAACCCCTGGCAGATTATCGGAGTTGTTGCAAGATTTGAGTAGAGCGTCGATTCAGTAACCATAAAAGTTTGGTGTAGGGGAGAGCTGAAAGTGGTGATTGTTCATTTCTCAATTTGTCAACTTTTATTACTCAATCGCTGTTCTAGATGGTACAAAACCAGAGTTGAGGAGATGCTTGGCTCCTGCTTCGCTAAAAGCAAAGTCAAGGAACTTTTGGGTACTGTCTGATGCAGTAGTGCTCCAGACAAGAGCGAGGGTACGTACCATGGGATACTTGCCTAACTGTACGTTTTCCGAGGTAGGTTCTACTCCATTAAGACGGAGGTGATTGACTGGTAACTGATTAGCAAGAGCAGAAGCTAGGGAGAAAGCACCTATGCTGTAGGGAGTATCCCGAATTGTAGCAATTAGTTCCTTTTCATGACGAAGAATCACCGCATCTGGAGCATTCTTCAGCTCTTTCCCCAGGTAGTGTTGGCGTAAAAGGCGTTTAGCTGACTCATCTTCTGGTCGGTCTAATACCACAATTGTTGCATTTTGTCCACCTACATCCTGCCAATTGGTTACTGCACCACTATAGATCGCCTTAAGGTCTTCTGTTGCTAAATTGGTTACCCCTTCAACGCTAGAGTGAGTTGCAACTACCAAGGCATCTCTGGCAAATTCCCGGTAAACAAGAGAGCCATCATTCTCCTCTGGTTTCAATTTCCTGGTAACGGTTCCAATTTCAGCTAATTCATTTTTGACACCACCAATCCCACTAGCAGATTGACTCGACGGCAGAAAACTAATTTTGGTCTTACCCTCGTAGGCAACAGCCAATGCCTTCATGGCTGGATAGGGAGTAGCTGCACCAGTAATCTTGATTTCTTGCTGTGCTGGTTGGACACCCGGTGGATTATCATTGTTGGTGTTGGGAGTGCAGCTCACGGATAGTACTGAAGTCAGTACTACGATCAACAAAGTATTTAGTTTCATCTGACATCTTGTATTATTCTTAACAACCCCCAAAACTCACCCCGACTTCAAGGATACTGTTAGCGAATCGATAAAGGGTATGATATTAAATCTGATTAATCTGGAGCACCTATTTTAGGGTTTGCTGCATAACTGTGGAAGCCATGCCAGACTTTGGTCTCAACGATTTTGGGGAGAAATAAGTGCAAGGAAATTATACCTTTTGGCTCAAAAAGCTTGCACAATTGAAACCTGCATTTCGTACTTCAAAATGTAGCAAGTAAAGATTACGGATTTTTCTTGATTAGCGATCGCTAATCAAGAAAAGTATCAAGTATTTATACTCAAAGCGATTGCCAATCTACTTGAGAAATACATGCTACATAGCATATTACAAACTGACGTGCGGAATGTGGGTTGAAAAAATCTGGGAGCTAATTGAGGGGTTATTCACTCATTACTCATTACTCATTACTCATTACTCATTACTCATTACTCATTACTTCAAAACCCGAATCAATCGAGTTTTTCAGCAAGCCCTAAATATTCCTACCGTACTCCTGAGTAACCGGAAGATTTACGGGGAGTTGACAATAGGAGCCATTAACTTCCCAAAACCAAGTTCCCCCGTATTCAACCTGACACATATACATGATGCATTCAAGATTATTGCCGCAGCTCCTGTGAGCATTATTCTGAAAGTTGTTACGAGCTTCAATCTCTGGTGGTGACATTCGAGCCTCTGCCGTCTGGATAATTATTCTTATTTGTTTTTGCCAATAAGTAGTCGTAACTTTACTAGCTTTTTCTATCACCTCTTGCCAATTACCTGAATCAAATGCTTGCTGCGCTTCTTTCAAGAGAGTATCATTAGCTGCCCACTCTTTTTGCCATTGCGCAATCACCTCTTGAGCTTTTTTACTAGTAGGAACGGTATTGGGGATAGTTTCAATTAAAGCAATTGCTTCATCAAGTTTTCCTTCTTCTTGATAGAGTTTAGTTGCCTGTTGAATAAGATTGTTAGACCATTGACTAATTAAACTCTTCGTTTGTGCTTCAAACAAGCCAACTGGGAGCAGCTTGTCAGCCTTAATAATTGCCTCTTGAAAATCCTGATCTTTGGCAAGTTCCTGAGCTGTTTCTAGCAGCTCTTCAGCACAGTTATTCAGCCAACCTTGAGCAGATTCGTACTGGGGTGAAGTTTTGTGCAGATTGTTTGCGGTACGGACACAAGCTTCATATTGTCCACTTCTACTCAATTGCTGAATTTCCTCTAAAACTAGCTCTTCTCGAGTAGATTGCCCCTGGAAATAATAGGCAGAACTTACCCCGAGACTTGCCAAAGCAGCAACCACACCTACTGCCAAAACACCTAGAGGTTTTGGGCGAGCAGGAGAAGCAGGTAAGCGAAAAGTAGAAGCTACTCTGGTAGTTGGTTTTGGCAGGGAAGCACTTGCAACTCCTAGTAGTTGGAACCATTCCTGAACCGATTGAGGGCGCTCCTCTGGTAACAGAGCCATCCCTTTGATAATGGCATGATTAACCCTATCACTAAGATGAGGATTGAATTGTTTGGGTGGTTCTAACTCTGTACCTGCTGCCCTAACTGGAGCCGCCATCGGCAGTTCTCCGGTTAAAATCGCATACAGGGTTGCGGCTAAAGAATAGATATCAGTATAAACATCTCGTTTGGCTCGTCGGTCATACTGTTCGATGGGTGAGTAATTATCGGAGACAAATTGGGTATGAGTCTGTGTCAAATTGGGAGTAAACTCACGGGCAATGCCAAAATCAATTAATACTGCTTCCAAGTTGCCGTTTCGGAGCATAATATTTTGCGGTTTCAAATCCCGATGCAAAAAGCCGCTACGATGGACTTCTACTAGTGCTTCACCAATTTGCTGGATGTAGTGCAAAGCTTCGGCTTCTGGGAAAATATCTCGATTAGTAACCCAACTAGCTAAATCTTCACCGTCAATGTATTCGAGCACTAGACAAGGCAGTGGTCCTTCTTGGAAAAACTCGTAAATTTTAACAATGTGAGGGTGAGAGCATTTACCCAGTCTTAGAGCTTCATTCTGGAAATCTTCCTGGAATTTGGCAAAATCAGGGTGCTCTATAATAGTTTCATTCAGAGTTTTGATCACCACCTGCTCGTGGCTTGCCGTCGTTGCCAGGTAGGTAACTCCAAAGCCACCAGTCCCTAATTTTCTCTCTATAGTATATTTGCTGCCCTGTAATTGCTGCCCTGCTACCCAAGACATGGCTCCAAACCTCAAGTTACATAATTAAATCCCTTACCTATCACATCCTTCCAGTTTGTGCTTATCTGATCCGGATAAGAAAGTCAACTAAGCTGCTTTACATCTGACTATCTGTAATTGATTGTTCTTTTTTCGGTCAAGGATTAATTTTCTATCCATTTTGCAACCCGTGGCGAGATAATCTCGGCAATGAGGACAACAACTGTGTGGATGGGCAGAATCACCAGAAGAATTAGCAAGAGTCGGAACACCCCCATGACAGCTTCTAAAATAGCAGGTCGCAGTTTCAACCAGTCAAAAGCACTGTCCAAAAAGTCGGCAACCGGCTCCCTGCCATCCACACAGATCCAGGGGCTGTGGGCAATAATGACATGTTCTGGTTTCCAGGCACGCACGGTTTGCAGGGCTTGGTGCAAATATGCTCGGTTAAAGGTATTGGCCAGTTGGATACCCCTTGGGGTGTGCCGATACATTTGATTCCATCGGGTAGTGACCTTGGCAATGGGGGAAAACGTATTAGGATCGAAGTCCATAATTAGGTCGGTGAAGATGACGGTGCCTGAAGCACGATGAAAAAAGACCATCTCATCCATAAATCCCTTGCCTGAACCAAAGAGGCACTGATGGATCTGCCCAGCCCATGCTGGTTCCGGTACATCCGTAAACAGGGTTTTGTGGAAGGTCAGATCCCGGCGCTTACTCGGTAACAGGGGTGTGTCATACCCTAGATTTTAACTATTTAGGGCTTGCTGAAATAGTTTAAAGACCAGAGGAAACAGTTGAGGCTCAGCATCTACAAATAATTCCAACCATCTTAGAAGAATTGCTAGCTAACCAGCCACCTTTACTTTTTCAGCAAGTACTACTTGGAAAGATTGGGCTTTACAATATTAGGGAAGCTCTCAAAATTTCGCCGTACCCAGTCCATACCTACTTCATTGTTGAGCTTAATTTTCTGAGTTGTATCCTGATATATTTTCCCCAAAATATCAGCATCTTGCTCTACTACAATCTTAGCAAATTTGAGATAACTACCGCCAAATAGCTTAAAGACAGGGTGCTTGGCTTGACCAAAGAGCAAAATGTAAACTCGTGTACTATTTTGGGTTTCTGGTACAAACAGATGGCACTGTGCTACTTTACCCAAGGGCATTTCAGTGTGAAAAATTACCAAAGATGGGAAGTGATTTTCGAGATGGGCTTTGATAGTAGTTGGCAATAAGAACAAATCAGGTTTTTTGAGCTTGTCTGCCAAACTGTAAGGAACGGTAGCCGTTTCAAAAAATGCATGGGAATGATGACCCTTGTCGATGAACTGATGAAATTCCACATCAGTAATGCGAAACAAATCCCGGTGAGTACCGTTTTGGTGATTGTAGTCATGCATATTTAGCAGCATAGTGAGTAAATCTGTCTCTACACTCCTATCTGCGGTATACCCAACAAAGTAGTAAGTTTCTGCAATTTGATTAAGTACTTTGGGAATTGGTACTTTTGGCTTATATCCGCCATAAGACCAAATGAAATCTCCTTGAATGATTAGTTCTAAAGGTTTCATTTGAGGCAAGGTTTTCTTGCTAGTTCCAGGCAAAACCGTACACCCTTTTGCATCAAACTTCAGGGCATGAAATGGGCAAACTACGTTACTTGTGCCACCTTTTGATTCTTCACACCACCCTGCCGACAACATCGCTCCCATATGTGGGCAGGCATCGGGCAAGGCATTGATGGCTCCCGCAGGATCTTTCCACATCACATAGTCAGTTCCAGACAAAGAGAATTTCTGGGGTTGGTTCACTGCCAGCATAGACTTGTGCGCTAACAACCAAGGCGCACCGAGAAGCATAGACTGCATGAGCTCCTCCGCTAAAGGTAAAATTGTGAGTAATTCGTCGTGTTTTTAGAATATGACAAAACATTCGCATTCGTCAAGATATCTGCGCCGTCAGCCCAAACAGCAACGGGGGCAAGAACGGGTCGAAAAAATCTTGGATGCAGCGGCAGCAGTGTTTGACGAGGTGGGCTATGAAGCAGCAACCACCCATCTGATTGCAGCCAAAGCGGGGACAGCCATCGGTTCTGTGTATCAATTTTTTCCCAATAAAGCCACCATTTTTAATGCGATGGAGTTACGCCATATTGAGCGAGTCAAGGTTATGTGGGCGCAGCTCAACACCCTTGAGATGGTTCAGTTACCCCTCCGCAAAATGATACATGCAATCGTTACTGCGATCGCAGAGTTGTTTGAGCAACCAGTGTCACGAGTAGTATTTGTGCAGTTTTTTATTAGCTCACGAGAGATGTTCCAGTCGATTGACGAAGGCATGACTCAGGAAGCAATCAACTTTATGGCTAGTATCTTGAAGCAGCGAAACTCAGCATTAACTGAAGAGCAATACAGCTTGTTAGCAGAAGTTTGTGTCCATAGTAGTAATGCTGTCATTCTCGCGGCACTTCGCAGCCAAGAGCAACGACATACTCAACAGTTGATTGGGCAGATTGAGGAATTGTTGGTGTCCTATTTAGAGCCCCATGTGGGAGACTATCTAGGGAAAAAAGTAATGAAAGTAATGAAATGTCCCCATTGCCAATCGGAGCAGTTATCGAAAAATGGTTATCGAAGAGGAAAGCAGTGTTATCTTTGTAAGGAATGTAGGAAGCAGTTTGTGGATAACTCGAAGCGATTAATGTGAGCACCCAAAGGGAACATTTTCCGCTCCTGCAACGAGTAAAAGAAAAAAGCTTAAATTCTCTTCCCTCCTGACTTGGAGACTCGGTGTTTCTTCAGAGATTAGCAATTAGCCATTAGCCATTAGCCATTAGCCATTAGCTTTTCAGTGTTTCTTCAGAGCTAGATGCGATCGCCATAATGTCGTCCCAGTGGAACCAAAGAAAGAAGTGACCCTCTTGGGGATAGGCATGGAGCTTACTGTTAGGGAGATGGCGGTGCTTGTATGCAGCAAAGGAGTAGGGGGCAGAAATATCATCAGTGCCGTGAAAAATTTGAATCGGAAACTTAATCTTTGCCAAGTCAAAGCCCCAATCTTGATAACGCAGTAGGGCGTCATAGGCGGGACCTTCACTACCTTGGTGAAATGATTCACGGACAGTTTGCAGCAGGGCATTTGCTGACTCTGGAGCTGATAAAATCTTATAATCCGCATCACATAAGTACTGGGACTGATACAGCAAATGGATAAAGGTTACTGGAGGCAGAACTTTCGCCGCTAGCCCCAATAGGGTGAAGGGAAACTGAAAGAGGAGCGGTGTAGTGTTTTGCTGATTGGATGATTGTTGGGGCACACACCGTTCCGCAAAAAAGCGATCTAGGGCGGTCATTTGAGTTTTGAGTTCAGGCACGATTACCGGAGCCCATCCTCCCAAATCTAAAGCAAAGTTCAGCCGCTCTGGTAGGACGTAGGCACAACTGAGTACCGTCACTCCTCCACCAGAATGACCCATGACCCCAAAGGTGTCAAACCCCAAGCTATCAGCTAGTTCCCGAATGTCATCAGTGTAATCCAACAGGATATATCCGGATTTGAAGTCAGACTGCCCCATGCCAGGGCGATCGGGAGCAATAATGTGCCAGTGGTGTTCTATTGCCGCTGCTTGAGCCGATAGGATCTCTAACCGAGAACCGGGAGAGCCGTGGAAGAAGAACACGGGTTGCCCTTGCGGATCGCCAATATGCTGATAGGTTAGCCGACGACCATCTCCCAAGGTGAAAACCTCAGGAGCCGGGATTTGGGTTGGCGCTAATGGATTGCTGGATCTAGTCATAATCATAGTTAGCATCAACCGCCATTCATCCCTAGTCAATTAACGTAAATGCAGCCCAATCCTTAGGATTAGGGTATTGCTGCATAGTTGTCAGCATGGCTTGTCGCAGAGCTTGGGCTTTATCAGCACTTAGCTGCCAATTGAGGTAAAATTCTTTCATCAATTCAGCTGTTGGAGTATCAGGAACTGACCAGAGGGAGACTATAATATTGGGGACACCTGCTGCCATCAGGGAGCGAGACAGTCCAATGACACCATCCCCCGTAATCTCACCTTGTCCTGTGTCACAAGCACTCAGCACTACTAACTCAGCAGAGAGTTTCATCTCAAAAATTTCCCCAGCAGCAAGCAAACCGTCATCTTCAACTGTAGGAGTAAGGGCTATGGCTCCTGGTATGCCATACCCAAAATCATCCAGTAGCCCATGAGTTGCTAGGTGAATTATTCGGGCAGAATTCATCTGTTGCTTGACGGCGGTTTCGGTAGCTTGGTTGCCAGTCAGGGCTGAGGTTTGCAGCAATTGAGCAATCGCCTTGGCTTCCACTTCGGCACCGGGAAGAGGCGGTAACTGCTGCGGTGGAATGCCGACACTGGGCATAGTGGGATTACCAACAACTAGCACATCTTTACCCGATGCCTGTTGTTTTTGGGTAAGTTGCAATACCTGAATGGCGGGAGCAGTGAGGATGGTATGTTTTTCAATCAGGTATTTACCAGAGGCATCAATGAGAGCAGAAAAGGGTACTAAAAATAATTGCTGGTGAGGAATGAAGATTACCCGTTCCTCAGGATTAGTGGGCAGAAATTGAGCGATGGGAGAGATTAAGACTTGATATAGTTGTTCCAAGCCTTGATTTGAAGTCCCTCTTGGTACCGTAGCAATGGAGCCCCTACCCCTGACGCCGATAGCTCTTCGGCTACTAGTAACGAGGTTTGCTAAGGATGTTTCTAGAGGTTGGAGGTTAACTTTCTCATAAGCGACTTCACCACTAGGTTTGACTACCCAAATTAAGAGTGTCTTCTCAATCACGGAATATTCCACCAATGTGGCATGCTGTTGTGAGGCTATTTGTTTGATTTCCTCGATAGTTGGGGGTTTGATCCCTGGTTGACGGTCAGGGAAATTTGATAACCTTTTAGCTAATAACTCCACTAGAGCTCTGGCTCTACCCCTCTCGGCAATTGCCAGTGCTGCTTCTATTTCATTTTGGGCGAGTAGAGCTTGTTGTAAATAGCCATAACTCTCTGCTCGCTTATCAAACAGTGATACTCGCTTTTTATCGCTGAGTCCAGGGCGTAGGGATTCCCAAACCTGAATAGCAGCAAACAATTTCTCAGTCGCAACATTTAATTTACCAGATTTTAGCAGAGTCAAACCCATGCGCTCAAAAATTCTTGCTACCCACACCCGATCATCTTGTTTGCGGCTAATAGCTAAGGATTGCTCTAAAAACTCCAGCGCCTGCTGATACTTTCCCTGATTAAGGTAAATACCGGCAATACTGTAGATAGTGATCCCTTCTCTTTGACGATTACCTACTTCTTGTTCAATTTTCCGGGATGCCTCCAAAAACTCTAGTGCTTGGGAATATTGCTGCTGTTGGGAGAAAAATAAGCCAATGTTGTTTAACGTTATGGCTTCCTGTTGGCGATTCCCAGTTGCGCGACTAATCCCCAAAGCTCGCCCATAAAACTTCTGTGCCTCTGACTTGTTATCTAGATAAGCATAAATATCCCCCAGATTGTGGGAGAGCACGGCTTCAACTTCCAACTGGAAATTTTCCTGCAGAATATTCCAGGCTTGCAAGAGGGATGCTAATGATTCTTCGTACTGCCCAATTTGGTTATAAAGCAGAGCTCGATTATTGAGGATTAGCATTTCCTCATAGTGATTGCCTAGTTCTTGGTTAATCAGCAAGGCTTGCTCATAAGACTCGAATGAGCGTTGATACTCACCAAGTTGCTCGTACAGCAAACCCAGCCAATTGAGGCTATTCCCTTGCATTTGGTGATCGCCCAGTTCCCGGTTAATCACCAAGGCTTGCTCATGAGACTCTACTGCTTGTTGATATTGACTTAATTGGTTGTAGCTCTCCCCCATCTTATAAAGGATCTCCCCTTCCTTTTGGCGTATCGCTGCGACACGAACATTATCAGGGGGCAGAGGAATTTCTCTGACAATAGCTAAAGCTGCTTCAAATGTCTCTAAAGCCTCCTCCCACTCACCTTGATTGTAAAACTCTATTGCCTGTTGATTTAATTGCTCAGCTTCAACCAACTGCTCTGGTTGTGGAAGGTTAGGAGGAGTTTGTCCAACAGTTGATTGAGTAACTGGCATCACTAACCAAATAACCAAGATGGTTGCTACAAACAAAGTAAGCCATCGCCTCACCATAAAATAGGTGCTCCATATTAACCAGATTTGGTATCACACACTTCACCGATTCACCAAAAGAGCTACTTTCAAGAAACAAGGCAGGAGGCAGGAGGGAAGAGGATTTGGCTTGTTTCTTTCATTCGTAGCGGGCGGTGCACCGCCAGTGGGGGTGCTCTGAAGAAACAAGCCAACAGGCAATACTGAAGAGGAAAAGACCTTCCAGTCGAAAAACTTCGACATCAGATGGCATCGAGATCTCTTTCCCCTGTTCTAATTCTGATTATTTGCTCCACGGGAGTGATAAAAATTTTCCCATCGCCAATTTTACCAGTGCGAGCAGCAGCAATTAATGTTTCTACGACCATATCAACCTGCTCGTCTTTAACAATGATTTCCACTTTGAGCTTTTGTAGAAACTCAACCGTGTACTCCGCACCCCGATAGCGTTCAGTCTTACCTTTCTGCCTGCCAAATCCTCGGACTTCAGAAACCGTCATCCCAAGGATCTGAGCATTGACTAAGGCACTTTTTACTGCATCTAGCTTCAATGGTCGGATGATTGCTTCTACCTTTTTCAAGTTCTTCACTCCCTAAACTAGAAATTTGCTCAAAAGTCTGTAAACTTAGCTACAGATTTTGCTTTTGTAGAGAAATCATAACATCTTAACCCAGTTGAGTGAGTTAAGTTCTGACAAAAAGTTTCTTAAGGAGAGAGGTTATCGACTAAGTAGGTAGGCACAAATGGTTAAGCTTATCCCACAACTAAAGTACGTGGGATGCAACCGTTATTTGTTGTTGGTTGTTAGTTGTTTGTCAAGAAAAACTTTCTAACAAATAACTTGCCAACTAAGCGGCGGGCGGCTATCCCTCCCATACCTAGAAGGAATGGGCTTCCCGCCGCTTTCGGTGAGCGAAAAAAAGGCGTGGGAGAAACATAAGCAGAAACACTAGGTACACCAGACGCAGGGACGCGGAGACGCGGAGAATTTAAATCCCACACAAAATTTCGTTCACTCGGGACCAAAAAACAGGAAGACAGCACTTTGTTAGTATATTATAATTAATAAGCAGTTTTACTGTTGAAATAGGCGGTTGTTTTAGTTAGATAACAATCAATAGTCTAGAAGGCCTCACCCTCTCAAAAATACAGATTGACTGCATAATCAGCCACTAAAGTACCGGTTCCTAGCCTTCTATTAACGATGATGCGTTTCTCACAAGCGCTAGTTTAATTAAGACAGCAGTCAGACATTTGTCTATTCAATTGACCTAACCTAATGGTTATGCCATTGGTATTCTTCTAGGAAGAAAGCTTGTGTAGTAAGCTTTTTCATATTTTTTAACTGGCGGGTTATTTCCCCAGCGCTGCACTAGTTTCACATCCAAGTCAAAATACCAAACCAAGTAGATTAAAATTTTGGTTCTTGGAACTTACAAGGCTTCCGAGCCATTGAATATTGGGGTGTTGTTATTTATCAATTAGTATGCTCTCAAATTTAAGCACCCATTTGTGATGGAAGACATCAACAATACTAGTCCTGCTAACGGGATGAATGAGAAAAAAGCAATCCAGTTCCCTCTGATTATTCAGGCACTAGCATTTACAGCTATCTTGTACTTCAGTGTCGGTCAAACACCATCCAACCAAACACGAGGAACTTACCCTACTTCTCAGACTCAGAGTACCTTATCGGCACCTGTAGTTAATTCTGTCTTGCAACAGGCTTCGCAGGAGCTAAAGTTGCCAACTTCTACTCTGAGCATTATCAATGTCCAAAAGCAAACTTGGTCAGATAATTGTCTAGAAGTGAGTGATTCTGGAGTAGTGTGTACTCGGATGCGAGTCTCCGGTTGGCAAGTCACGGTTGCCAATGATCAAAACCAGTGGATTTATCGCACAGATACCTCAGGAGCGGTGATCAAGCTAGCTCGTCGTGACACATCTTTACCTAGAAAATAATTGGGGTTTGCTGAAAAAGTCGATTGATTCGGGTTTTGAAGTAATGAGTAATGAGTAATGAGTAATGAGTGATGAGTAATGAGTGAATTACCCCTCGATTAGCTCCCAGATTTGTTCAATTGTGCAAGCTTTTTGAGCCAAAAGGTATAATTTCCTTGCACTTATTTGGCTTGCAAAATGCTTGAAAGCTTTGTTTGGCATAGGTTCCACACTTGTTCAGCAAGCCCTAATTGGCGATTAGGATCAAAAAAGCGATCGCTCTTCCTGATTTACTTTGGTTCAGGGGAAGGTTCCTGAGCTGGCTGCTGGGATTCTTTCAAGACTAAAACACCTTCTGAATTGACTCTATAAGCTTGACCCACGTAGCCTACCCTATCATAGAGGATTTGGTGAATATGTTGGTCTAGTTTGGTCTCATCAGAGATGCGAGGTCGATAGAAAGCCTTTATCCTTTCTTCAATGCCCATTTCATCCAAGCGGTCATGGAGTTTCTTGCCATTCCCCTCCAAGTAAGCACTGCGAGCAGCTTTGTCTTGCCAAACTTCGATCGCGATGGAAGCTGGAATACCACCAATTGTCAATATACCACTGGAAAAAAGTATGATGACAATACCAATGGGTAAAAACACACTCAGGTAGATGATTGTTACCACCCGCTGAGTCTTATTTTTTGTCCGACTTTTAGCTGAGTTAGACTGTCCAGGTTTTGTTTTCTTGCGACGAGGAGCAGGTTGACTCATGGTTAATTGTCTTAACTTGTAACTCTACTTTAGCCTAAGACTAAGTTTTGCCGGGATTCTTGATTAAAAAATAGGGTCTCAAGCCTCGCCTTTCTAGGGCGACTTTTGATTCTGGATAGGGTGAACGAAATATGAAGTAGGATTTATAGCAAAGTATCCTCTCAAATCATTAGTTCTCCTTTGTTTCCCTATCTCCCCATCTCCCCATCTCCCTATCTCCCCACCCTTTTTTTTCGCTCACCCTCCTGGATATATTGCTTTAGGGTTTCTGTAGGAGCACCACCACAGGATAAAGCAAAGTAGCTAGGACTCCACAGGTGTTTGTTGTTTGAAGGAAACTTTTTTCTATACATTCTACTAGAAACACCTTTCAGGTGATTAACTAAGGTAGATACAGATAATTTTGGTGGATATTCAACCAATAGTTGTACGTGATCAGATTCCCCGTTAAATTCGACTATCTTAAAATCCATTTTTCTAGCAACACTTTTAAAGGCTAGTTCCAATGTTTCTAGTCCTTCTTGCTCAAATAGTTTTGCCCTGTCATTTGTTACGAAGACTAAATGAGTGTAAAGAGCGGTAACACTGTTTCTTCCTTTCCTTAGCTTACTATTCATTTTGCAGACCAAATGCTATAATCATTGTATGAAAGCACGTTACCGATATCGAATTTATCCTACATCTGGGCAGCAAACGTCGAGTCAAACAAATGGCTTTTACCTTTTGATGGTCAGCGAGTCTCCCCAATTTCCAACGATCGCTTAAGATCATACAGGTGAATTATTTCTTGGACATGATCAAACTGAGATTAAAGCGATACGGCAAAAAGCGTGAAGTTAGCTACCGGATTGTAGCGATGAACAGTAGTACTCGCCGCGATGGTCGCCCCCTAGAAGAACTGGGCTTCTATAATCCTAGAAGTAATGAAACGAGGCTGGACGTCCCGGCAATTGTCAAATGGCTCAAAAATGGCGCTCAGCCTACTGACACAGTACGCAGTATTCTGCAAAAAGCCAATGTCTTTGAACAAATCAATGTCTAACACCCAATCTACCTCTGCTGATGGGGCTAACCCTGATTATGTCGGTCTGGTCAGATTTTTAGTCGAACCGTTTCTGGAATCAGCAGAATCCTTAAGCATAGATTGTGAGAGATCCAGCAAGGCAAGGGTTTGGATTAGATTAGCCTTTGAAGGAGAGGATAAAGGGCGAGTATTTGGTCGAGGCGGTCGCAATATTCAAGCGATCCGCACGATAATCAAAGCGGCTGCTCAAGCAGCTGGTCAATCTGTCCATCTGGATATCTACGATGATTCTGGCGGTACCTACCCTAGAGAAAATAGTAGAGAGAAAAACTCTGGTGGTAGAGTTGATTTAAAAAGAAAAATAAGTCACCGACCATTGGTTCGCAAATCAGCTCCTAAATTACGCTCTGAGTAGAGCTTTGCTGCATGTCAGTGGTTAGAAGTAGGTCGTCTTTTTAGGTCACTAATAACCTCTAACCACTGACAATGGACAACGAACATAATGACTGAAGCATCCAAGACAATTCAACTGCTTAGTAACGAAAGTGCGATCGCACTAGCTGGTAGTCGGGAAGAAAATATTAAAACCCTATCGCGGCAAACTGGTGCAACTTTGGTAATACGAGGCCAAGAACTGCTGATTTCTGGAAGTGAAAAACAGGTAGAACGAGCCCAGATATTAGTGTCTACCCTAAAACCCTTCTGGCAAGAAGGTAAAATGGTTACGGGAGTGGATATCCTCACTGCTTGCCATGCCTTAGATACTCACAGACCAGATGAGTTAAAGGACTTACAGCAAGATGTTTTAGCCCGTACTAGGCGAGGGGAAGAGATTCGTGCGAAAACCTTCCGACAGCGGCAATACATTAAAGCAATTCTCTCCCATGATCTTACCTTTTGTATTGGACCTGCAGGTACTGGCAAAACCTTCCTTGCTGTAGTTCTGGCAGCACAGGCACTCTTAGCTAATGAATACGAAAGGCTGATTCTTACTAGGCCTGCGGTAGAAGCTGGGGAAAAGTTGGGTTTTCTGCCGGGGGACTTACAACAGAAGGTTAATCCTTTTCTGCGTCCCCTCTACGACGCTTTGTATGAGCTGATTGATCCGGAAAAGATTGCTAGTTTGATGGAACGAGGCGTTATTGAAGTTGCACCTCTAGCATATATGCGGGGACGAACCCTCAGAAATGCCTTTGTGATTGTCGATGAGGCTCAAAATACTACTCCAGCTCAAATGAAAATGGTGCTGACGCGCCTTGGCTTCCACTCTCGCATGGTAGTCACAGGAGACATCACTCAAACTGATTTGCCTGAGCACCAAAAATCCGGTTTAGAAGTTACCCTGAAAATTTTGCAATCTGTGGAAGGGATTGCCTGTTGTCATCTCACTCAGAATGATGTTGTCCGGAATCCTCTGGTTCAAAGAATTATTGCTGCTTATGAAAATAATTAATAATTATCCATTAAAACCATGCCTAGAGCGCCCATTATCCATCCCAATCAATCCTATACCTTTGCTGATTACTTTAAGCTCAACTTTGCTCCGCAAGATATCCTGGCCTATTTCAACGTTTCCCTGCAACGTCGCTCCCTAAAATTGCCCCATTATACAGGCACACTTGATCGCTTCAGCAACCTCAAAATCCGCATCGAAGAAAGCCTACCCCGCCTCAGTCTCACCAGCGAAATGGCCCGCAGGGAATTTCTTATTGCTCCGGTATTAACTGATGTACTGCACTACACCGAAGCTACCCTCAATGTTGAGTATCCCATAGCTGTTAGCAATCAGCTCAAAGGTTCCTTAGATTACCTGCTGCAAAATCATCAAACCTTTCTAGTGATAGAAGCAAAAAACGAAGATCTAGAACGAGGCTTTGTACAACTTGCGATCGAACTGATTGCCCTAGATCAATGGATTGAATCCGAGAAAACCATCTTGCAGGGGGCTATTTCTACCGGCAATATCTGGCAGTTTGGACAATTTAATTGCCAGTCTCGTGAAGTGACTCAAGATCTTGATCTTTACCGCGTACCTGCTGATCTCGAAGACCTCCTACGCATCTTAGTCCAAACCCTTATTCATTAATGAATTAATTATTAATTATCCATTGGCAAGCGATCGCATCCTTACAGTTTTCATGTCAGAAATTTTATCGGTTGCATAGAACTTGGTTGCGTTGGTCGTTATTTTTTGCTAGTATTAATTCATAATGGTAAAAGTGTGCGCACATATATAAACCCCTTCGCCTCTAGCCAATAGTACTCTATCAATCAAGAAATGCAAGCATTGAGGGCGTAAGCATTGAGGGCGCAAGCATTGCGCCCCTACCATTAATATGGGCAAGAGGAAGCATTTACCCCCACATCCCACATCAGTAGGGGCGTATGGCATACGCCCTTAAGATTGCATAGACTTAAGATTGCATAGACTTAAGATTGCATACGCCCTGAGGATACAGAATCGGGCATCAAGAGCTATCCAGTTAACAAATTTGTCCAATCCGAGAAGCGGTGTCTTCCAAAGTTAACCGTAAAGGCAATCATCAAATTGTCTAAACACTCAATCAGCCAATCGGCATTAACTGTAGATTCGTAATATCTACACATGCCAGCAAAATGACTAGCTATGTGAGACTTGATTCGGTTGAGGTTGTTACTAGTATCAGCGCACAGCAAGACAATCTTCAGCAACAGCCCGACAGTAAATGTAGGTTTCAAGTTCCCGTTTAGATCCGTGAACATAAAATGGTTCTCCCTCGACTTACAATCACCTGCATCTGGTTTGGCTAATAAGGTGGATATCAGGTGACGACAGGTTCGCATGAGCAAATTTGGGATTGGTTTCCAGGTATCTCTTTCAGGAAGAAAGTTTTTCAGTTTTTCATACAGCCAGTCATTAAATCGATGCTCTCCGTAGCTTGGATTTGCAGAATAAACAATAGAGGAGCTCAAATATTCGTATACATGAGTCTTCATGTGTTGATAGGATGTTACCTGAGCTAGAGTCTCTAGGTGTTGCTTGGCAGCATCTTGATAAGTTAAATAGCCCTCTACAGGTCCGGCAAACTTTGTGATTGCTGTTCTTAGCTTATCTGTACTCAACAATGTGGGATTTTTCACCACCACTGTTGACGAGTGCATATGAGTCACGTAATTGAACAAATCTTGATCAAACTGCTGTTGTTTCTTTTTCTGCAAGCACTTATTAGCTTGTAAGTTGCCGCTATTATCAGTGTTTTCTCTAGGCAAATAGTAGGGATAGAGAAGTGGATAACGATGGATTACATCAGGAATGCTTTGACTTTCTAGATCTTCACCACCTAGTGTGCCTGATTTATTTTGTGTTTGTGGAGGAGACCCTGAAACCCAGGATTTGCGCTGTAGCTCCTTATATTGTTCTGTTTGAGTAAAATCTCTAACTAATTTCCGTAACCGCTGTGTTGGTTCAAACCTGGCAGGTGATGAAGGCTCAGATTTAAATAAATCTACTAGCTCATACACTGCTTGACTTTGATCTAATCCTGGTTGAGACCACCAATAGTTAATCAGACTGTAGCAGCAGCGATTCAAAAGGTGAGGTAGTTCACTACATGCCCATTTGGACATGACTATTCTGTTGAGAGCATTGATAACTTGTACTTCAGGGTAATTTACACCCTCTATAAATAGGATACGAAAACGTTCAACCAGGGTACTGTGAGACTCGGTTTTTCTGATATTGAGGATATGGCAACAGATGTATTCTGAGTCAAGCTCGAAGGTGTTGTAAGAATAGCTTGTCATGGCAACTAATATTAAGTGATAGATACCCTAGCTGGAAAATATGGCAAACAACACTCTATGGTGAGTGAAGTAGCTTCGGAGCAGGGAGTAGGTTGTGTTGATTACGCCCATAACGGGTGCCGCCTTACCCGTAGGGCTTCCTACCGCTTTTGTGAGTGAGTATTGAATCAAGCATATTATAGCGGGTAAATTAATTTATGAATACCTTACTCTGGGTAGTCTTTGATATATGCTGCCATCAAGCGCTGTAGAAAATACTGTCCCTCCCTCTCCTGGATTATGTCTCTTCTCCTTAAGGAAGTGAATGCTCTATATATATCATTGATTTTGAGTGCTTTTTCTTGGAACGCTAATAGTAAATCATTTATGAGAGCAGGTTCATCGCAGACTGCCAAAAATTGGATCATTTCTTGCTCTAGTTGCGATAAACGCTGAAATTGTTGAGCTAATGAGTCTCGAATATCATCAGGAATAAATAGATGTTGTTGATGGAGGAACATAGTTATGTTGCCACCAAGCAGTTTCCAATCTCTGGCTACAGCATTTAACACCCTTGGGTTGCCTTGATATCGACTACTTAGTGTCCGCCAATCACCATCAGATCCATGTAATCCCCTACGTGAATAAATTTTTTGAACTGTTGATTCTCCAAAACCAGATATTCTCAATGACATGACCTGAGAGATTTCGATTAGCTTGATGTCTTGCAGATCTTCGCTGCTTGTGAGAACTACACAACTTTGGTGAGGTGGTTTACTTACAGATCTTAGAAACTCACCATAATCCTCATAGCCACTCCGGTAGGAACCATCATGAACACCACTTTCAAGAACAGATTCAAAACCATCTAGGATGATTAGGCAGGGTTGATTCAACAAACAGTTTACTAGGGACTTTAACTCTGTTGTTTCCTCCCTATCCCCTGATATAACTTGAATTAAATCTTTGAGGAGATCCTGCATTAGTGGAGGGGGATTACCCTCTAGTGAACGCCATACTAAACAGTGGTACTGATCCCGAATTCTCTGCGCTAGCTTCACAGCCAACCAGGTTTTTCCGACTCCGACAGTGCCAAATAATGTAATCAGTCTACAGCCATCAAGAATCTTTTGTTCTAATTGTTCTAGTTCTTGCTGTCGTCCATAGAAACCTGATATATCAGGTGCTTGGCTCCAATCTCGAAGTGGCTGGTTATAACTTGTATCAAGTTCTCTTGCTGTAGAGCTGATAAGGGAAAGCTCAGGGTTATTTTGTGACTGGACATCTTCCTTGGGGGGAGGTAGCGTCGAATTTGTGTTTTCACAAAGTCTCGGCAGCACATCCCAGCAGTTTTTCTTCTTAATCTTCTCTCCGAACAGTTCAGTGAGCCGTGTCCATAGATTCGGTCCTACCTGGTTCTGAATATATCTGTAGGAATAATGTTTACTATTATTGGCTGCTATTTCCTTGTATGTCTGCCTGTCCAAACATCCTCGCAAGACAAGCTTTTCGACAAGAGTCAGTTCTTCTCCTCCTTCCGATGCAATTTTGTCAACCATATCAACAATTTGATCTAACTGAGGAGGATTCATTAGCCAAGAAAGATTAGTACAGCCAGAGAAAAACTTGCTGTCTAGTTTAACCTGAACTTTCCTGACATTTTCTTAACTTTTTAATCTGTGATACCAAATCCGGTTATTGTGGGGTACTTATCAAAATCCCCAAATCTTTTCCAGACAAAGGCTTTGATTTTTTTTAATAGACCCTTGGTAAAGCGGATTTGGTATGACCTGAACTTTGCATCCGTAGCAGCAAATTTTTTCATTCAGGCGTTTGAGATTTTGCGGAAGGCTCAAATGCATAAGGCAAGATGGATTTGCCCAAGATATAAAAGCTCACTGGATTTGCAAAAGCAGCAAAATATAGGGAATTCTTGACACAATTGCCATGATTCACCCTTAGGTCAGTGGGTGAATTAACAGCATCGATCAGAGTTTTTAGCTTAACTTTTCTCAAATAACCTTAACTTTGTATTCTGCAAAATTCAAAAAAATACCATAAAACATGAAGTTTTTTATGAACTTTTTTCTGGAAAATTCAGATGCCAAATTCAATTCCATTAGTTACTATATAATCAGTTGAATTGAATGGTCAAGGGGTAAAACAGAAAACCTAGGAACATTTTTTTGCTTACAGTAGTCTGCCCTGGACAACTATACTAAACAGCGGTGTAGTGAATGCAGTATAGTGAACCATCAAGCATAGTAGCAAGAGAAGCAATTAGTGCTCTGCAAGAATCCCATATCAGTTAAAAATGGAGTAAAAAGTCATGGGCAAAAAACAATTTAATCAAAAGATTAAAGCAGGAAGAGATGCCAAAGTAGTTGGTGGGAATTACACCAAAACAACGAATGTCAACATTTGGTTGATGATCGTTGGAGTCATAGCAACTGGTTCTATGGTTTGGCTCGGAATCAAATTCTTTGGCAACTTCATTGAGCTGAAACGCGAAAGTAATCAAGAGCCACGATCATTAATTGTTCCACTTGAACACAATTTAAAGCAGTTAGTATAGACTATGGCGAAAAAATCCAAGGCGGGCAGATATCATACTAAAGTTGGAGGGAATTACAGAAAAAAAATTAGGATCTCTAAAGCAGGCAGAGACAATACTAACATCGAAGGTAATTATACAAACACAACTAATGTCTCTGCCAATGTTTTGACTTTGGTAATTTCCCTATTGGCTTTATTTGGTATTTTGGCTTCATTTGGTATTTTGGCTTTGTTGATAGCCATAAATTCTAAAAATTCATGTGAATGCACTGTGAATGTCAGTCAAAAAACAGGAGATAATTCATCAGTAGAAAAAACTATTGTTGAGCAAGAGATTGAGCAAGATAAAAATCCCATTTTGAATTCGCAAAACAATTATACCGATGCAGCTCTAGATTATTTTCCAACCAGCAATACTCCTGAATTATTCTCCTATTTAACTAGTGATCCCCTATATCAAATAGGAGAGTTCGTTTTTTCTTTCACAGAAACTGAGCCTATCAAAGGAGAACTTTCAGTGAACTCAGTAGACTTCACTCCCAGCAATATTGATACCAAGTTGCATCCAGAGGTTGCACATTCATTTTGGTTCCGTCCCCCTGTCCCTGTATCTGTGTATCCGTTTCAACTACTATCTTTGAATGCAACTGGGCATGATAACTCCACTGTGGTTAAGAAAAACAAGCTCTTCAGCCAAGACCTAAGTAAAGCAGTTAACGCAGATAGAGCCGTCATCAAGATGGGGTTCGGCTCAATGGAGGATTTGACTGTTTCATTATTTGATAGTCCCTTCAACCTTGTCAGCACGAACAACAGCAATCAGATTACAGTTAAATCATTGCTTGAAGACGCAGGAATCAGCACAACTAAAAAAGTTAGTTTACTAGATACGACTGTGCCAGACGTAGTTTTGTCTGCTCCGATAGTTCAAGAATTCGCAATCAATGAAGAAACGTCAGATACGGAGAGTGACTCGAAATCTGAAAGTAAAAGTATTCCAGAACATACTTCAGTTGTAAGTCTTCTAATGTTGGCGATTTTAGGTGGGTTTTCAATATTGAAGAGGCATTAGGTGTCCCACTTAAAATTGTTCATCAAATCCTAGGTTGGGTTGAGGAAGAAACCCGGTTCTTCTGTATCCGTTATGCTAAACTGGCAACTTCAACAAAGCCTAAATCATGCAAATTACCCTTGAACTACCCGATAACCTCCAACTAACCGAAACCGATTTACGAACTGAACTAGCGATCGCTCTATTCGAGCAGCAGCGCATCACCCTTGGCACTGCTAGCAAAATTACTGGACTCCATCAAATTGAATTCCAACGACTGATTGCCAGTCGTGGCATCAGCGTTCACTATGATGTTGAAGATTTAGATCAAGACCTCACTAGCTTGCGTCAGGATGGTTGGTAATGCTGATTGTTAGTAATACCTCACCCCTGAGCAATCTAGCTGTGATTGGCGAAATCAATCTCCTGCAACAGATTTACCCCAAAATTCTGATTCCACCCATTGTTCATACTGAACTAATGAACTTCCCTGAAATTCAGCCTACAATCGCTACATTGATTAACCTAGGGTGGCTTGAGATCCAAGCGCCTAAAAACCTTCAATTCATTCAAGCTTTTACCCAAACCCTTGATTCAGGTGAAGCAGCTGCGATATCTTTGGCTCTTGAAGTAAATGCAGATCGTTTACTGATTGATGAACGACTTGGCAGAAAAATTGCCTTACAATACGGACTCAAAATTCGTGGTATTTTAGGTATTCTGGTTAATGCCAAAAATCAAGGGTTTATTCCCGCTGTCAAGCCGCTACTTGATCGCTTAATTGGCGAGGCAGGCTTCCGAGTCAGTCAAGTGCTTTATGCTCACACTCTTCAAGAATCAAATGAAACACAATGACTAAATCTTGGACTTTCTAGGCTTGCTCCAACTAACCGAAACCGATTTACGTACTGAACTCAATTATCAATTATCAATTATCAATTATTAATTATTCATTCTCATCCAATGATCTAGATCAGCAAGAGCGCGATCGCGATATACTCCATATCGTTCTCGCTTATTTTTAATCCTTACTGGTAGCTGGGGTAAGATACCAAAATTGGGTGGCATCGGTTGGAAATGCTTGGGTGAGGCAGAACTAATAAACTCAAACAACGCCCCCATCATGGTGGTGGCTGGTAAAATTACTGGCTCTAATCCTAATACCAGCCGCGCTGCATTTGTACCTGCCAGCCATCCTCCAGCGGAAGCTGCTGTATAGCCTTCAGTACCTACCAGTTGTCCCGCTGCGAGCAAAGTAGGACGCTGATTAAATTGTAGGGTTGCTTGCAATAGTTGGGGAGCATTCAAGAAAGTATTGCGGTGCATCACCCCCATCCGCACGAATTCCGCCTCTTCCAATCCTGGAATCAGTCGAAATACCCGTTTTTGTTCACCCCAGCGCAAATTAGTTTGGAATCCTACCATATTCCACAACTGACCCGCTTTATCTTCCTGCCGCAACTGCACTACCGCATAGGGACGTTTCTCTTTATTTTCTGGATCACGGTAGTCTCCCTGACGAGCATCAAATAGTCCCACCGGCTTCAAAGGTCCGTAGCGCATCGTATCCTCTCCTCGCCGCGCCATCTCTTCAATCGGCAGACAACCTTCAAAGAATTTGGCGGTTTCTTGCTCAAAGTCCTTCAATTCAGTTTGTTCTGCTGCACAGAGTTCCTGCCAGAAATGGAGATATTGCTCCCGATTCATCGGACAGTTGAGATAAGCTGCTTCTCCTTTGTCGTAGCGAGAAGCCAGAAAAGCAATTTCACGATTAATGGATTCCCCTACCACAATCGGACTAGCGGCATCAAAAAAGCTGAAGTATTCCATACTAGTAAAGTGCTGTAAGTCTTCAGCTAAAGCAGGAGTAGTTAAAGGACCTGTAGTTAGAACAACCACACCTTCAGGGGGAATTTGAGTTACTTCATCCCGACGCAATTCAATCAGGGGATGACTAGCAAGAGTTTCCGTCAACTCTTGGCTAAATACGGCTCTATCTACCGCTAAGGCTCCCCCTGCCGGAACCGCATGTTCATCTGCTTTACGGATAATGATCGAACCCAGATGTCGCAGTTCAGCGTGTAACAAACCCGCCGCGCGATCGCTTGACTGAGCACCAAAGGAGTTACTACACACTAGTTCTGCCAATTCTCCAGTATGATGAGCAGGAGAAAGGCGCATCGGTCGCATCTCATGCAGTACTACTTGTATCCCTGCCTGAGCAATCTGCCATGCGGCTTCTGTACCAGCAAGTCCACCGCCGATTACTTGAATCCTTTGTTGCTCCATTATTCACCCCCTACCCCGTGCCTCTTGCACTAATTGTCTAAATCAATCATGCCAGGGTCAATTAGGGTAATATCATCCAATGGATCTAATGACCCAGTTTGCTTATCTGTTCGTTTATCTTGTCGATCTAGCTGGTGATAGGTTGCACTCACCCCAGCCCCAAAAACAATCTTATCTTGATGTTTAAGATTTTGGGCTGCAAGTTTATTTTTGAGATTAGGGGCTGGAAGTTTGCGACCATTAATCAGGATACCATTGGCACTGAGGTTACCTTGGAGATCGCCATCGATAATCTGATAATCACAACTCCCATCCTTGCGCTTTTGTCGCACTAAAGTGGCATGTCGGCGAGAAACAAACATTGAACATAGATGAATATCAGAGTTTGACTCTCTGCCAATGGAATATACTTTTCCTCCTAAAGGATATTTTCTTTCTCCTTTGTCGTCTTCAACAATTAACCAATGAGCCACATTAAATTCTGAAGTTTCCCAAGATTCTTTACTAGTATCAGCATGTGGCAAATTGGGTGAGTGCTGATGGAATTGAGAGGCTTTAGCTTTAGACATATTAACAATCCTTGGCTCTATGAGGTTGGGGAGGGCAAAGGAAGGAGCAAAGAATTTAGAATTTAGAATTTAGAATTTAGAATTATTTTTCTTGCATTCTTCATTCTTCATTTCTTTTTCTACCTATGTTCCTTGAAAGTTTGACATACAAGAGGCTGCCCGATGTAGGCACAATTCCTTGCAAAACCCCATACTTCCAGTTAACTAGATCCATGACGTAGGCGGCGTTTAGCTCTTGATTTTATTAACCTACTTCCCCATTATACTGGCGATTTATGCTCTCTCCAACCTTACTGGTACGGAGGGGCAGTGCTGTTTCATTCTTAGGAAAAGTCTAGAATTGTAGGGTTTTAGGGAGGTAGGGAATGAGGAAGAGGTTCTATAACTGCTTCAGTGAGGTTAAATATTTAACAATTGAGTAATTGTACCTGGTGGTGGTAAAACAATACTCACTAAAATCACTAGAGCGATAAATCCCAAAGCATCGCGCCAGTTGTTAAGTTCCGAGACATCGTTCAGAGCCGGTTCGTCTGCGATGGGCATAAATAACAAGATAACTGCCCAAATGAGCAAATCTCTCTCCAGCAAGACTAGTAACAGCATCAAAAATCGGGTAATCTGCCCAATTAATACAGCAGTTCTTTGTCCCAACATAGCATGGACAATATGACCGCCATCAAGTTGACCTACTGGCATTAAATTGAAGGCTGTCACAACCAAACCAATGTAAGCAGCTATGGCTACAGGATGAAGATGGATGGCCATTTCGGGCGTTAATTGGGCACCTAATGCCCACTTACTAAGTAAGGTTAGCAAAAAGGAAAATCTGGGATTAAGGGATTCAAACGTCCAGAGCCTGGATTCTTCAGTGAGAGTAACAACGTCGGAGTGAGCTAGTCCCCACATCAACAGTGGTATAGTTACAATCAAACCTGCTAGAGGACCAGCAATACCGATATCAAATAAGGCTTTACGGTGAGGCACAGGCGATCGCATCTGAATAAATGCTCCTAATGTACCAGGCAAAAAGGGTATCGGGATACAGTAGGGCAGCGTTGTGCGAATTTTATAGTATATTGCCGCCAGATAATGGCCTAATTCATGGATACCGAGAATTGCTATTAGGGAAATAGCATAGGGTAATCCTTGTCCTAACATTGTGGGAGTAGATTGTAAAGATTCTCCCTCGATCCCAGCTAGCTTTGCTCCAACTACGGTAGTGGTAAATAGGGTAATCAATAGCAACCCCAAGGCTAAACCTGGTCGTGTCACTGATTGAGACTCAAGTTCTGGTGTTGGCTGTGCCTGAGGATTGGGAACCAGAGCAAAGAACGGTTTACCATTGAGACTTTCTTGAAAGATTAAAAAGAAGCGATCGCCAAATTCTGCCTCAATATTTTTCCGCACCGTCTGGTATGCTGTTTCAGGATTAGTGCGTAGCTTGCCGCGACACAAGATTGCTTGGGGTCTATACTCAACATTCTGGAGATAATAGACTCCCCAAGGGAAACAATTTCTTAAGTCAGTTTCTTCTTGTTGATTAATGGGACGGAGTTTTGATTCCTCAACTACAACTTTATCTTTGGGTTGAGTATCTGGAAGTGAACTTTGAAGTGGGTTTTCTTTTGCCCCTAAATCTTTACGCTCTCGACGACCCCACTGAATTAGCAACCAGTATAACAAGGGACAGACTACAATTGTACCGAGCATCACATCTATTGGCGGGAGCTCGCTGTAGAGCAAAGTCCAGCCACTCAAAACTAGTGGTGGCGTCATCATTACCAGCCACAAGAGCCAGACTGGTGTCCGAGTAATGCTAGCAACACTGTTTTTGACAGTGAAGTAGGTGATCAGACCCAGTAGCAAACCCAGTAAAATTAGGAGCAACGAGAGTTCCATAACTATAGAGCAAAATTAATTCGTGTAAAGGAGCGATTTGGACGAAATTCAATCTTATCTGCTATAAACTACTAACCTACCAGCATTGTGCAATTCGATTCCTCGAAAGAGAATAACTTCGTTCCCTCTCAAAACTCACCCTTAAACCAGGGGGCAGCTGCAATTAAAACACCACGATCTATCCTCAATACTATTTTTGCATTCCCACCGAATCGCGATACTTTGGGTGGCACAGCTTATTTTATTGTAGAAAATGCACTTAACTTCTTGATCGATTGTCCAGCATGGAATAAAACCAACGAACAATTTTTACGGGAGCAAGGAGGGGTATCGTTACTTTTCCTTACCCATAGAGGAGGCATTGGTAAAGCGCGGGAAATTCAGGATACTTTTGGCTGCCCAATCTTTATTCAAGAACAAGAAGCTTACCTGTTGCCTGGTTTGGATGTGACGCCCTTTCAACACGAGTTTACCTTCTCTGATAGCTGTTGTGCCATTTGGACTCCAGGTCACTCTCCTGGTTCTTCTTGTCTTTACTACACCAGTTTAGGTGGCATTCTCTTTTCTGGACGTCATGTGCTGCCTAATCAACAAGGGGAACCAATACCCTTAAGAACATCTAACACTTTTCACTGGCCTCGGCAGATTCGGAATGTTGAGTATTTGATAGAGCGCTTCACACCGGAAAATTTGAGTTATATCTGTCCTGGTGCTAATACTGGTTTTCTCAGGGGTAAAGGTGTGATTGATCAGGCTTACCAAAGATTATCGAAAGCGGCGGGAAGCCCATTGCTTAAGGTATGGGAGGGATAGCCGCCCGCCGCTTGGTTGTTGGTTGTTGGTTGTTTGTTTTTTGTAGTGCGGAATGTGGGCAAAAAGACCTTTTTATCCAAAGCAAGTACAAGGTTTTTCGACGATTTGTAGTAAAAATCCTTTCATTTAGCGATTGCCTGAGCAGTTTCTAATGTCCGGTAAATCCTGACAGCACAAAAAAATGTATTTGTCAAAAATATCTTGAACCTTTACTGAATAACCTTCTTCCTTATTTCGGGCTTGCTGCATAAGTGTGGAAGCTATACCAGACTTTGCTTTCAATCATTTTTTTCGAGCCCAAGTGCAAGGAAATGGTATCTTTTAGTTCAATTTCCTTGCACTTTCATGGGAAATCCCTGGGTGACCTTGGGGAATACAAGTGCTCAAAACGAGGATAAATGCTTAATTCCTTCTTACTTGTTACTTTTTACTTGTTACTTGTTACTTATTCAGCAAGCCCTA
>JAAHGL010000059.1:0-36556 GCA_010692635.1 Symploca sp. SIO2C1
TGATCAATTGGCTTGACTAGGTAAGCCAATTGATCAAGAAGAATTGGTGAAGACTGTTCAAAGATTTATCAATATCTAAGTAAGTATGTGTCCAACAATAAAAGTATATTTAATCAATGGATAATGGATAATTGATAATGGATAATTCGTTAATTTGGTCTAAGACATCTTAATTTGTTCATTATCAATTCTGGAAAGAGGGAGTTATCCGAACAATTCAAACGACTGGATTTCCAAAACTGGACCAATCATAGCTAAAGTCATGATATCATCTCGGATTATTCCTTCTACTTGCACTTTTAGTTGTGAGCGCTGTAACTCCAAAGGTACATCCTTGAGTTCATAGGTTTCTCCAGTTTCAGCAACTAATGCCCAAGCACCTAGTCCAATCTCTTGGCGTTCAATGATGCCAGTAACTTTAAGACTCATCCTGGTTTTTCCTCGCTTTTAAGTAGGTCGACAAAATCAACACTAACACGAGATCTAAATATAGCGTTTCTCATTTAGATGAGGTACAAAGAGCCTGGTTTTTGGGAATTGGGAATTGGGAATTGGGAATTGGATCTGTACCTCACGGATGCGAGAAGTGCTATAGATATATTGCAAAAGCCATTACACTTGTAAGTGATCACCGATTTGAGTCAAGCTATGTCTTCTCCGTTTCCGGGGATGGATCCCTACCTAGAACATCCTGATTTTTGGGCAGAAGTTCACAGTCGCTTGATAATAGCGATCGCGGATTTTTTGGTTCCCTACATCCGACCTAAATATCGAGTAGCCATTAAAAAGCGAATTTATGAAGTCAGTGAGACTGATGGAGATAATTTGCTACTAGTGGGGATTCCTGGTACAGCAGTAAACCGTCAACCGACTAACCAAGATCTTCAGAAATCTAATATTGCGATGGTTTCACCTGCAGTGCAACCGGTAACGATTACTCTCCCCATGCCTGGACTGATTAAGCAATCTTATCTACAAGTGCAAGAATTAGCTACCGGACAGGTGGTAACAGCAATTGAAATTCTCTCTCCTGTAAATAAGCGTTCCGGAGGGGAGAGAGCAATGTACCTCAAAAAACGCCAGAAAATTTTGGGTAGCTTAACTCATTTAGTGGAAATTGATTTGCTGCGGGGATGGCATCCCATGCCAACTTTAAAAAATGATATTCAGACAGATTATCGCATTTTGGTCAGTCGTGAAGCTTGTCGTCCCCAAGCAGATTTATATGGGTTTAGTTTGCAAGAGCCCATTCCAACATTCTCTCTTCCTCTGCGCTCCGAGGATATTGAGCCAGTAGTGGATTTGCAAGCCTTGTTAAATGAGATCTATGATCAAGCAGGTTACGATTATGTGATTGATTATCGTCGAGAGCCAGTGCCACCATTATCAAAAGAAGATTCTGGTTGGGTGAATAACTTGTTACAAAATAAAGGACTGCAGTAACTGTTAGCTAACACCTAACACCCATTGGTGACAAGTTAAGGTAAAAGTGTCGTTGTCAAGGGAGCTGGGGGAGCTGGGGAAGCTGAGGGAGCTGGGGGAGCTGAGGGAGCTGGGGGAGCTGAGGAAGAAGAATACAATTTTTCTAACCTCTTGAGTATTTCCATATATAGTGTTTTTTGAACCTTCAAGCGCCATATATGGGAGTTGACAAAATGCACAACCGTTTAACTTGTCACCATTACCTAACACCTAACACCTAACACCCCAATATGAGTTCATATCCTCCATCTGACACTCTGCAATATGCCTACACTTTTGCCATTACTCTGGCAATCACTATAGTGGTCTATGTGCTTAGAGGCTTTGGCATTCTCACCTTTATCCCTGGTGGTCTGATCTGGCTCTTGATTTTCCTCTCAATTGGCACAGGATTAGTTTATGGTGTCCAGAAAACACGGCGTTATTAAAGGTAAACATCTAATATAGCGTTTCTCAAGTGGATGAAGTACAGCAAAATTTATAGGATGTATCAACGGAATTATGTCATCCTGAGCGATAGCGAAGGATCTCCAGACAACTGATGATACGCTAAGTGATATGTCTAGAAAAGTAGGAATAGAGGGTTTGTATTACATAACTCATATAGACAATATTCCCTCTATTCTAAAAAGAGGTATTTTATCTCATTCTGAGATTGAGAAAGAGGAAATTCAACCTGCCACCATTTATTCAAGTGAGATAGTCAATAAAAGGAGGAAGAGGATTGTTTCAGGAGAAACAACCTTGTGGGATTTTGCTAATTTGTACTTTCAACCAAGGAATGCAATGCTCTATTCTTTGGTATGTAACCCTGATGTTGCTCTTGATGATTTAGCGATAATATGCCTAAAACGAAGAATCCTTGATAGGGAAGATATTTTCTTAACTACAGGTAATGCTGCCAGCTCTCAATCAGAGATTCTGTCTAAAAGTAAAGCTTCTTTGGGTAACATCAGAAATCAAATTGGTCGGGACTGGTGGAATAAGGAAGATGGTTCTAAGAGAAAAATAATGGCAGAATGTTTAGTCCCCAAAAAAGTTGATCCTGCCGATATTCAGACTGTATATGTTGCTACAGGAAGAGCTAGACCAAAAGTTGTTGATTTGATAGATAAGTCTTGGAACTCTTCTTCATCTAAACCGCCTGTTGCTGCTGAACCTAAAATATTTTTTCAACCAGACTGGAAAGCCCGTATTGCTGACAAGATTGCTATTGTTAAAGGTGATATGTTTTTTTCTCGGATGCAAACCTTAACTGTAAGTGTTAATTGTGTCGGAGCTATGGGTAAAGGTCTTGCTTCAACTGCTAAGCGTAGATTTCCTGATGTTTACGTTAGATATCAGGATCTCTGCAAGAAAAAGCAAATAATGCCAGGTAAGCCTTGTTTATATAAGAGGGAATCATCTGTTTTTGACGAGCTTTATGATGATGATTATCTTCCTCTGGAAGCTATTGAGGATAATTTTCCAACCTGGTTTTTATTATTCCCTACTAAAAATCATTGGCGGAATAAGTCTAATATTCATGATATCGAAAGGGGCTTAAAGTGGTTGGTGGACAATCATCAAGCCCAGGGAATACAATCTCTAGCACTTCCTGCTCTTGGATGTGGTTTGGGTGGTTTAGACTGGTATAGAGTTGGTCCTTTGATGTGTAAGTACTTAGTTTTGATGAAGGACATTCAAGTGGTTATCTATTTGCCTACTGAACGAGAGATACCAGGCGAGTATCTCACACCAGAGTTTCTTCTGTCACAGGTTGATTTTTAGGCTAGCTCTAATATCAAGCTGATAAAATTAAGAAATTGCCAAAGAGAGGCTTTAAACCGGATTGATTAATTATCAATTATCAATTATCCATTGCTAAGTCCTAACACCAACTTTTTTTACCTTCTCTGTAAATGACCATGCCTGAATCTCCCCAGTTCCTTAGCGGTAGCGAAATCCGGAAAAAGTTCCTGGATTTCTATATTCAGCAACAACACCAATGGCTTCCTAGCGCTTCTCTCGTACCGGAAGACCCCACTGTGCTGCTGACAATTGCGGGAATGTTACCCTTTAAACCCATTTTCCTCGGACAGCGTTCTCCAGAATTTCCCCGTGCTACCACTTCCCAAAAGTGCCTGCGTACGAACGATATTGAGAATGTAGGACGCACAGCACGACATCATACCTTTTTTGAGATGCTGGGCAACTTCAGCTTTGGGGATTATTTTAAAGAACAAGCGATCGCTTGGGCATGGGAACTATCTACAGAAGTTTTTGGTTTGTCTCCAGAAAACCTCGTCGTTAGTGTGTTTCAGGATGATGACGAAGCCTTTGCTATCTGGCGAGATAAAATCGGTATTCCAGAGCATCGCATCCAGAGGATGGGAGAAGAAGATAACTTTTGGACATCTGGTCCTACGGGCCCCTGTGGTCCCTGTTCAGAAATCTACTACGACTTTCACCCAGAAAAGGGTGATGATCATATTGATTTAGAAGATGATACCCGGTTCATCGAGTTCTACAACCTGGTATTCATGCAATACAACCAGGATGCCGAAGGGAACCGCACACCCTTAGACAAAAAAAATATTGATACTGGTTTAGGACTGGAGAGGATGGCCCAAATTCTCCAGCAAGTACCCAATAACTACGAAACTGACCTGATTTTACCGATTATCAAAACCGCAGCCGAAATTGCTGGGATTGACTACGCCAAGAGTAATGAGAAAACCAAAGTCTCCCTTAAGGTAATTGGGGATCACATTCGAGCAGTAGTTCACATGATTGCTGATGGGATTACTGCCTCCAATACAGGCAGAGGTTATATCTTGCGCCGTTTAATTCGCCGGGTAGTACGTCATGGAAGGTTGATTGGGATTCAAGGAGAATTTACCTGTAAAGTAGCAGAAAGTGCGATCGCACTTTCTGAATCTGCCTATCCTAATGTGCGGGAGAGGGAAGCCGTAATCACAGCGGAACTACAACGAGAAGAATCCCGCTTCCTGAAAACCCTGGAACGAGGTGAAAAACTAATCGCAGAAATTGTCGAACAAGTCAAGCAAGCAGGCAAGACTCAAATTGCTGGTAGGGATGCTTTTACCCTCTACGACACCTACGGCTTCCCCTTGGAACTAACTCAAGAAGTTGCTGAAGAAGAAGGTCTAACTGTGGATGTTGCAGGTTATGAAGCAGCAATGAAAGAACAGCAGGAAACTTCCCAGGCAGCTCACGAAACTATTGATTTAACCGTACAGGAGAGTTTGGATAAGCTAGCTGAACATATTCATGGTACGGAGTTTTTGGGCTACACTCAACCTCAATCTACAGGTAAAGTGGCAGTACTGTTAGTAGATGGTAAATCAGTAGAGTCTGCTGAAGCGGGTACAGAAGTGCAGGTAATTCTGGAGCAGACACCATTTTATGCCGAATCAGGGGGACAAATTGGCGATCGCGGCTACTTATCTGGGGATAATCTCTTAGTACGCATTGAGGATGTGAAGAAAGAATCGGATTTCTTTGTCCACTTCGGCTCTATTGAACGAGGTACTGTACAACTAGGGGATACTGTTACCGCTCAAATTGACCGTGCTTGTCGTCGTCGAGCCCAAGCTAATCATACAGCTACTCACTTGCTACAAGCAGCTTTGAAACTAATTGTTGACCCTGAAATCTCTCAAGCTGGTTCTTTGGTTGCTTTTGATAGGTTGCGCTTTGACTTCAACTGTTCCCGTTCCCTGACAGCAGAGGAAGTCCAACAAGTCGAAGAGCAAGTAAATACCTGGATTGGTGAAGCTCATGGAGTAGAAGTCGCAGTAATGCCAATTGCTGAGGCAAAAGCTAAAGGTGCAGTCGCCATGTTTGGGGAAAAGTATGGTGATGAAGTACGGGTAATTGACTTCCCCGGTGTCTCTATGGAACTGTGCGGCGGCACTCATGTGAACAATACCGCTGAAATCGGGGTATTTAAAATTGTCTCAGAAGCAGGTATCGCTGCGGGTATCCGCAGGATTGAAGCTGTAGCAGGTCCGGCAGTGCTAGATTATCTGAATCTACGGGATAAAGTAGTTAAAGAACTTAGCGATCGCTTTAAGGCAAAACCAGAAGAATTGCCGGAGCGTATCACTAGTCTACAGAATGAACTTAAAGCATCTCAAAAACAACTCGATGCTCTCAAACAAGAACTTGCCTTAGCTAAATCTGACCAATTATTGGCACAAGCGGAATCAGTGAGTGAGTTCAAAGTACTAGTGGCAATGATGGAAAATGCTGATCCAGATGCCTTGAAAACTGCGGCTGAGCGTTTGCAGCAAAAACTAGGAGAGAGTGCGGTAGTACTGGGTTCAGTTCCGGCGGAAGGCAAGGTGAGTCTGGTAGCAGCCTTTAGTCCCAAAGTGAACAAACAGAAGAAGCTACAAGCTGGCAAATTTATTGGTGGAATCGCCAAGATTTGCGGTGGAGGCGGCGGGGGACGTCCCAATTTGGCGCAGGCAGGGGGACGCGATGCTAGTAAATTAGGAGAAGCACTGGCAACTGCCAAGAGTCAGTTGGAAGAAAGTTTACAGTAGTTTGCCGTAGCGCCAAAGGCTAAATTTTCAGTGAAGATTGTAGGGCCGTATTGCATACGCCCATAAGTGATTATCCGAACTTGAGTATAACTGGAGTTTAGACTAGTTATACTCAAGTTGCATCTAAAACTGATAATGTGCTGTTGATAATATGGTTCAGGGCTTGGCGCTCAGGACTGACTTTTACCATTACCCGTAAACCTTGAATCATACAGGTGAGGAAACAAGCCAAAGCTGCAATATTGGCATCGGAGGCAATATCTCCTTGAGCTTGGGCATTTTGTAGCGCGTGACGAAAAGCTTGTTCAATCCGTTGGAGACTCTGGCGAATCCGATTGGCTGCTTCGGCATCATGATTACACAATTCTACAGCCACGTTGGTCATGAAACAGCCCCACCGAGCGCGATCGCTAGCTAGACGATCCACCATGCCTTGAAAGTGTTCAACAATCGCTGCTTTACCAGCATCAGGAGCTTCTAGCTTAGCGATCGCTTCTTGTACCACTTTCGCCTCGTAATGAGCAATGGCTTCGAGAAAGAGCGATCGCTTATCACCAAATGTGTCATACAGACTTCCACGATTGATCCCCATAGCCTGGAGCAAAATTTGAATGGATGTTCCCTCATAGCCATATTGCCAAAAGGTTTCCATTGCCTTTTCCAGAACTACCTGTCGATCAAACTCTTTGTGTCTTGCCATTGCTAATTGCTAATTGTTCATTGCTAATTGCTAATTGGATTGGTACATAGTACTTTATCTCTCCTACCTTCAGAGTAATTTTTATTTGGAAGTATCCAAAATTGTCATCCCTGCTTGCACTGCCGGACGAGCTTGGAGGGTTTGTCTCCAACGCTCTAGGTGAGGGTATTCATCCAGGGTCACCTGTAGATAAGGATAAGCCATTACCCAAGGATAAATGGCAATGTCTGCAATAGAATAGTCTCCTGCCACAAATTCCTGCTCTGCCAGTTGGCGATCTAGTACCGAAAACAGGCGCAAAGTTTCCTTTTCATAACGGGTGATGGCGTAGGGAACAGTTTCCGGAGCTGCATTGCGAAAGTGTCCCAACTGCCCAAACATTGGTCCGACACTACCCATCTGGAACATCAACCATTGCAACACCTCGAACCGTTGAGCAGGTTCTGTTGGTAGTAGTTTAGCTGTTTTTTCAGCCAGGTAAATCAAAATTGCCCCCGACTCAAAGATACTTAAACCCGTTTCTTGATCCGTAATCACCGGAATTTTGCTGTTGGGATTCAGTGCGATAAACTCTGGAGTAAACTGTTCACCCTTGGAAATATCTACTTTGTGAACGGTGTAGGGTAAGCCCATTTCTTCCAGAGCGATCGCTGGTTTGCGACCATTGGGCGTGGTAAAGGTATAGAGATCAATCATGGTGCAAGAATTCCCTAAGAAAAGAGTAATGAATATTCCGTAGCGTTTGGGAGAACTAAGATACGGGGAACCAAGAGGTAAGGGAGAAGGGTGCAAAGAGAGAAACCTTATGTGAGGGAATTGCAGATTTTAGATTTATTCCAATTCTTAAATTTTCAGTTTCCCCATCTTTGCCAAAACCCTTCTGGCTTTGCCCTCTGCCTTTAAACCAATGTTGCTGGAGCTAAGCCAAGTCCCTGAAGACGTTCGATGAGTTTGCCTTTAGCAATCAAACCTGGTAAGCGTTCAATTACTTCACCATTATGAAACACTAGCAAGGTGGGGATAGCAGTGATCTTGTATTGTGAAGCGATCGCAGGGGCATCATCCACGTTTACTTTTGCCACCTTGAGCACACCTGCATAATCTTGAGCGATTTCAGTGACAAGGGGATTTATGACGCGGCAGGGACCACACCAAGGAGCCCAGAAATCGACCAGCACAGGGGCAGTACTTTCAATGACTTCCGATCTAAAGGTTTCAACCGTTAAATTGACAAGATTTGCAGTCATGATATTTATCTCCAAAAGGTTAAGGCAATTTCTGAGGAAGAATGTACCCGTCGTAGGGTGTGTTAGCGAAGCGTAACGCACCGTTCACTGGTATTGTCATTTCAACAAATCACCTAAGTTAACTATTGAACTGTTCGAGGGCAGTGATAATTTCTGTTGGTTCGAGGCGTTGGGTATAATCTGGATCGGCGAATGCCAAGACAATTTTGCCATCAGGGGCAATGACATAAGTTCCTGGAATTGGTAGCTCAAAGGTATCATCACCGTTATAGGCAGGAAGATCGATGCCAAACTGAGCGTAGAGTGGGCGTACAGATTCGGATAACGTAAATACCAGACCAAAAGCTCGTGCTACCTGGTTGCCTACATCACTGAGTACCTCAAATTCCAGGGCATTTTTTTCTGTAGTGGAGAGGGAATGATCTGGGGTTTCGGGAGAAATAGTGACCAAACTTGCCCCCAAGGCTTTGATTTCGGGGAGTTTGGCTTGCAGTGCCTTTAACTCTAGGTTGCAATAAGGACACCAGCCACCACGATAGAATGAAATCACCACTGGACCGGATTCCAGAAGTTGATTGACATTCACTATTTGACCTGTAGCATTGGGTAGGCTTACGGGAGGCATTTTATCCCCCGTTTTTAGGCTTTGGTCGGCAATGCCCGTATCTATTAGATCTTGGGTTGCCTTTGCCATCGTGGCTTGAACTGTTTCGGGTTGGTTTTGTTGAAATTGTTCTTTGAATTGAGCAAGTGCGCTGGTGAGGGTCATAGTTAAAACTCCTTTTTTGAACGATTATTCCAAATATGGTACTAAAAAAACGGCTGTTTGATGCGCCTTGATTTTTAAAATAACCTATTCTGGAATCAATGGTCAAGTATTTTTTTTCCCAGTCCTCCAACTAGTGTAAGAAGGCAGGAGGCAGGAGGCTCCAAGGCAGAAGGGAAGAAAGCTTGTATGGTAAAGCGAAGTAAGCTGGTGAAGTACATACCTAATTGCCGTGGCACAATTAAAACTGTAGGTTGTAGGTTGGGTGGAACGAAGTGAAACCCAACGGAATATTCGAGGAGTGTTGGGTTACGCTACCGCTTCACCCAACCTACCTATTCCACTATTGGCATGGGGCGCCTAAAATGATGAGATAAAGTGCGAGCATCTTGCTCGCGTTTGAACTAACCCTCTTCTGTCACTTTCCGAAATTCTCACCAAATTCCGTCATTACAGCCAACGAGACTTAACGAGAGAATCAGGGTTTGACCCCCATTTTTCGGAGTCTGACAGAAGAGGGCTAAGCGTGAGCGAGACGCTCGCACTCCCCAAAATCTAAACTTAGCTAGAAGTTCGACGAGAAACACTTTGGTTAAAAAGCCATTTTCTCTGAGAAGAACGTTCATCTTTCTCTTTTGAATTAGAGATAGGTTGCTTGTTTTTCACATAGAATAGAAAGCGATCGCGCTCTTTGAAGAATGCTTGCTGCAATCCTTGAGTATAAGGCTGTACAAGAGCTCTTTGGGTAGGGGTCACCCGTTCCAAAATTTCGTCTGCTAACAGTTGGTTCCAAAGTTCCGTCATTTCCCACTTCACCTCTAATTTAGGTAAAACCATCGCACACAAGTCAACTAGTTCGTTTTCTACCGGAGCCATACTTTCCTCTAAAAAACACAACCACAAATAGGCTTGAAACATTTGCAAGTCGCGGATACAGGAGTGAGTAATCCCTGGCTCAGTTAACTTACCGCGACGACTAATATGGTTAGGGAGTAATTGCACAAGTCGGCGATATACAGTCTCAGCAATCTCAGCAGTAGCAGGGAACATTTGTTCAACGATACTGAAGGTAGGAGAATCAACTGAGTGCTTTGCAGCAGCAGCACAAACTCTCTGCCAAGGTTGAGCCACTTGTTCTTCAACAAACTTGAAGTAGGGTTTGAGCAGTACTTGCTCCAAGGGACTCAATTTCTGGGAAAGTAGTTGGTTACTGAAGTTTAATAGTGTGGTCATGAAGCCAACAGTACCCCAATTGTTTGCACCAGTATAGTAGTTCTGAAATGTGAGTAACACTGGCTCAAGTTCGGTAGCTAACTCTTCTATCGGTGGCATCCCCAAAGTTTCTTTGACCATAGTTTCCCACAAGCCAAGAGAAGTGCTTTCAATATTTTCTCTTAGTAGCGGGGATATTTCAGGAACAGTTGACGAGGGTCGTCGGTAAATTTCTAATAGTTTGCTGTAAACTTGGCAGGCAACTTCGGTTAATTTTTTGGTCTCGGACAACTCCACAATATTAGGAATATAATCGTAGAGAGATTTTGTCTGTATTCCTGCTAGCTGACACCTTACTTGTACTAAACGCTCATGTAGCTTTTCAAGAGTTAAAGCTCGACCTTCTTGTGAGGTCATTTCAAGTAAATTTACGGCATATAAAGAGTAAGTTTTAGATAAATACAGAGAAGATAAGTCAGGAATATAACGATCTGACCACAGCCTGAGTAGGCGTTCGACAGAAAGAGTTTTAACAATTTTGGTAGTTCCTAGCACGCAATACTCCTTTGTTGTATTGATTATTGGTTATCTTTCCACAAAAAAATGCTTTGATGATGGCAGTACAATCAACAAAAAAACAACAATTAAATTTTGGCAACTAATTAAAAATAGCTTTACATTTGAGGCTAATATTAAAGCTATTTATCTAGATTAGAATAGCAAAAAAAATGTTAATGGATAGGTGTTATTACTTATGCTGTTTGCCTCCGTCCATTAATCTATCACACAGCATCAATAAAAAAATCAGTATTTTCACTTAAAGATATTTCGGTTATTATAAACACCATTAAAAGCAAATTTTCTACGTATTTCAAATACTACTCGTAGATAAAATAATGTTTTGTGAAGCTTGTGTAATGATATATAAAAGTTAATTTTTATTAGACAAAATTATAATTTTTGCTATAATATTAGCGCTGTTTTATTCTTCCTTGAGAGTGATAGCAACCTTTACAAAGCTTATTCAGCAAGACATAATGAAATCTTTACTTATTACTTATTACTTATTACTTATTACTTATTACTTATTACTTCAAAACCTGAATCAACAGACTTATTCAGCAAGTCCTAATTACCCTGGCAACTGCTATATTTCTGAAGCCTCCCATTTTGGCAAAGAAAGTAATAGGAACATCTTGCTTGCTTTCAGTGATTCTAGGGAGTAAGATGCTCTCATCAAAAAATTGTTTGTGCAGCTCCTTAGTACAAAAACCTAATAACTAACGAGTCGCTTCACATCCAGCAGAAAAATCGTGGTTGTGACTTCTTCCTCAGATAAGACTGCAGCATGGCTGACCATTTCGAGGATACTGGACTGACTAGAAGACTGTGGGAGAGTACGCATCATCTCTAGAGGTAATTCTATCAAATTAGGCGTGTTATCCACCGCAATTGCACAGAGTTCTCCTTGAGCATTACGGATAATAACTAAAAAAGGTGGATTATTTGCTAAGGGCGATACATCAGCAGTTAAGCTCTGCTCATGTAAATCCAAAACCCTAATCGTATGGCGACCTAGTTGAACTAAACCCATAGCTCCTAGATTACTAATAGAGGGAAAATTAACTACTTTAAGCACATCACTCATAGGAAGAGCTAAAAGATAATCGTCAATCTTAAAAACGATAAATTTATCTACTTTTGTTGTTAATTGTTCGTTGTTGTTCATTTGTTGTTTGTTGTTTGTTGTTAGTAAAAATACCAATGCCTAACACATAACACCTAACACTTAATACCTAATACCTTGTAATACATCTTCTACTGTTGCCAACAATTGATGTTCTAGATAAGGCTTGGTGATATAAGCAGTTGCTCCTAACTCTGTAGCAATTAATCGGTGTTTCTCTCCACTGCGAGAAGTCAGAATTACCACTGGAATTTTTCTCAAAGCAGGGTCTTGTTGATGGTGTTTGAGAAACTCAAAGCCATTCATACGAGGCATCTCAATATCGCAAAGCACGATTTTAATTTCTTGATGGCTCTGCAGTTGCTCAAGCGCTTCATAACCATCCTTGGCTTGAAATACTTTATAATCAGACTTCTCTAAAGTCATTGCCAAAGTTTGGCGCACGGTAATTGAATCATCTACAATGAGAACCATTTTCTTGGCTCTTGAGGTCAAATCTGATTCGGGCGATGCTAGTGATAGTGTAGCTGAACTTAGTCCAGCACCAAGAGTCTCGGCTGGCAATTGTCTTTGTTGTCCTGTTGATGGAAGTATATGGGTAGTTGAATTAACAAAAGTCTGCTCTAAAGTTCTATTACTCTGTCGCTCCCACAAACGCTGCATCAATACTGTCCCATCGAGTACCAGAGCTAGCCGCCCATCAGCTAAAATACTGCCTCCATAGATATAGCTAGGAAAAGCAATCATTGCTCCCAATGGACGAATAACCAATTCTTGATCCCCAAGTAATTGATCTACTTCCAATCCCATAAGCTTATCCCGGCAACGAATAAGAATGATTGGTTTAACCTTTTGTTGAAGGGCAAAGGAATCCTTCGATGGGAGAGCCAGGGATTCCCCAACCGGTGAGCAATAATCTAAAGCGTTGGCGAGTTGGTAAACTGGGATAAGTTGTTCATCAGTACCTGTACCCCACCGCAGTACTTTACCACCATCCCAGGAGCGGATTTGTGCTCGGTGAGGAATGAAAATTTGTTCAACGGCATCAGCTAGTAAAGCATAGGTGTGGTTACCCGCCTGAGTAATCAACAAATTGCTGATGGTTAGACTTAGAGGAATTGTCAGCCGGAAGGTTGTACCTTGCTGAGGTTGAGAATCAATAGTTACTGAACCCTGAAGAGATTCTAACTGGGTACGAACTACATCCAAACCTATACCTCGTCCGGAGAGATCATTAATTCCAGAACTCGTAGAAAAACCTGGTTCAAACAGTAAATCTGTCAGTTGAGCTTCATTGAGACTGCTAATTCTTTCCGGTGAGTAGAGAAGTTCTATCGCTCGTTGGCGAATCTTCTCAAAATCCAATCCTTGTCCATCATCACGGACTTCAAGCACTAGGTATCCACCCTGATGGCAAGCATAGATTTCAATTTGACCTTTACTAGGTTTACTTAATTGTTGTCGAACTTCAGGAGACTCAATTCCGTGATCAAATGCATTGCGTACTAGATGCAGTAGGGGGTCATACAACTTTTGGGCAACAAGTTTATCTACCAGAACTTCCTTACCACGAAGTTTCAGTGCCACTGGCTTTTTGTGTAGAGTCGACAATTGTTCCAGAACCTGAGGAAAGCGACTGAGGAGTTCTCCTAAGGGTAACATTCGAGCTTCCATCAGAAAATCACGAGTACTAGTCAACAGCCGACGTTGTTTTTCCAGGGTTTGCTTGGACTCGGTGGTAAACAACTCAATAGCATCGCTAGCTTCTGTTAATTGGACAGTATTTTCCAGAACTGACTGGACTAGGAGCTGAGATTCGCTATATTGGTCTAGTTCTAGGGAATCAAATCGATTTTGTTGTTTGGGAATTGGGAATTGGGAATTGGGAATTGGGAATTGGGAATATTTCCCTTGTCTCCGTGTCTCTGTTGTTCCTAATTGCCAGTCTCTGGTTCGCTGTTTTTCTGACAGAATGAATAGATGGTCAGACCAATCTTGTAGTTGACCGAGTAGTTGCTGATGTTGTTGGAGGCGATTGAGAAGAGTTTTGACTGCTATCCGCAGTTGATCATTTTGAAGAGACTGACGGTTTTGGTTGGTTAACAATTCCCCAACTGCGTAATTCAGATATTCTAAATGCTCTACATTAACTCGTACTGTCTTGGATGAGCGATTGGATTGGGGAACTTGGGTGTTGGTTGTTTGGGATGGGTAAATATTTTGCTGCTTTCTTACTTCTTCTTCTTTATCTACTTTACTCACCAATAATTCTGAGTCATTGGAACTAGTCACTGTGCTAGTTTCAGCTGAAGTTGCCGACTCCTGAACAGTGACTGGTTCAGTGGGAGACTCTTCTGATTGAGGATAGGTAATCTCCTGAGTTACTAAAGTTTCCCCCCAGATGCTCTCTAGGAGAGAGTCTGTTGCTTCCTCATCTCCCAATTCAGTTGTAACTACTTCTGAATCTTCTGTGCTAGCTATTTCAATAGGTTCAGTAACTTTTTGCGGTAATGGTTCACTCCCCACTAACTCTACATCAACAGTACTTACCTCATCAGATTCAGTCTGAGTTTCCGATTCCTGAACATTGACTGGTACAAGTGGGGACGAGGAAACTTCCATTCCCGATTCCCGATTCCCCAATTGTTTTAATCTTAGAGAAGGTTTACCTCCTTGAGTGCGATCGCCTTCTAGCACCGCTGCTTTTCCTCCTTGGAAATCAGCTAGAGCCACCTCCGCTATTTGTATCCCCTGCTCTGGATGAGCATCTAAAGCCGCGATCGCAGCTTGAGCAATTGCTCCAAATCCACTTAAACCCAATGATTCGGCTAAACCTAGGAAAACTTCTGCTTGAGTTCTGAGGGTATTGACAACTTCCTGAGGGTCACTTCTCGCCAATACCGCTGCTATTTCTTCTAACCGTTGGTTAACCCCAACCTCAAAGATTGACTGCGCAATATCAAAACCTAATTCTGTTGAATCAGGAATGTGGCTTTCCTGCTCAAAATAATCACCCAGTTTCTCTTGTAGTTGGGCAAAAACAGCAGCAGTTCTGTCAAGAATTTCAGCTTCATTCACTTGTTTCCCAGTAAATTCAGCTGTTAAACATAAACGCAGACATTCGTAACCCTCAAACAGTAAAGCTTCAATTTCTGAATCAATAGATAGCTCAGGTTTAAGAAGGACTTTAAAAACATCTTCAAAAGAGTGGGATATGGTTTTAATTGTGTCTAAATTAACACTAGATGCTGCTCCTTTAAGAGTATGGGTAGTCCGCATTAAATTATGGACTTTATTAATAGAATAATTATCCCTAAGACTGAGTAAATCTTGTTCCAAAACTTGTAACAGTTCTGAGGCTTCTTCCAGGAAAAAATGGTAGCTTTGTTGGCGAACGTTTGGGTCTGACATTATAGGGAATGGGGAATGGGGAATGGGGAATGGGGAATGGGGAATGGGGAATGGGGAAATTGTCTTGTGTATCTCCCCTACTCCCTACTCCCTGCTCCTAAGATCGAGGGGGTGCATAACCCAGATTTGTATGAGGTGCTGGGATGGGAAGACCGGATTTTGAGGACTTAGAGGTCTATCAATTAGCTGAGAAGTTGGCAAATGAGATTTGGCATATTGTTAAGGAGTGGGACTACTTTGCTAAAGACACAATTGGCAAACAAATGGTACGCGCTGCGGATAGTGTTTGTGCAAATATTGCCGAGGGGCGAGGAAGGTACAATTTCCAAGACAATCGACGGTTTATCAGAATTGCGAGAGGGTCTTTGTATGAAACAATTAACTGGCTAAGGCTAGCTTATGTCCGAGGGCTATTGACTAGTGAACAAGTAGGTAGACTCAAGCCAATCGTTGACAAATTGTCACCCAAGCTCAACGCCTATCTAAAATCTCGCAGAAGTAGGGAATAGGAAATAGGGCATCGGGCATCCGGAATGGGGAATTGGAAACAGAGGGTGTTCAAACTGAACATTTGCAAGAAGTTTAATAACACAACAGCTAGCTACAGGAAGAGAAACTGGGGATTGAGGAACAGGAGGGAACAGGAGAGAATAAGAAGAAAGCTCTTTAATTCCCGATTCCCAATGCCCGATTCCCAATTCCTAATTCCCAATTCCCAATTCCCTACAACTCAATCAACCGTAAATCTATCAGCACTAACTTGAAGTTCTTGAGACATTGCCAGTAACTCCTTAAAGGAAGAGGAAATCTCCGTAGCCTCTGCTGAGGTTTGGTTGGCAATTCCTGCCACCTCAGTCATAGTTTCGGTTACTGATTGGAACTCTTGGGTTTGTACCTGGGTTGCTTGAGTGATACCCTCTACCAGTTGGCTGATTTTAGCTGTGGCTTCGACGATCGCATTGAGTGTTTGACGAGTATCGTTGACTAAATTAGTACCTTGAGCAACCTGCTGAATACCGGTTTCCATCACTTGGGAAACTTCGGCGGTACCTGCCTGGATTTCCTGAACTAGCTCGGCAATCTCAGTAGTTGCTTCTGCTGACTGACGGGCTAGGGAACGTACTTCATCGGCAACAACTACAAAACCGCGTCCGTATTCACCTGCCCTAGTGGCTTCAATTGAGGCATTGAGAGCTAGCAGTTGGGTCTGAGTAGTAAAGTTACTAATGAGGTTCACCACCCGTGAAACTTTCTGGGAAGATTCGCTGAGGCGCTTGAGACGCTTGCTGGTTTCTGCCACTGTTTCTCGGATGTCCAGAATGCCGTCCACTGTGCGGTTCATCGCTGTATCGCCTTGGCTCACCGTTTGGTTTGCCTGTTGAACAGCAGCTTCTACCTGTTGGGCATTGGTGGCTACAGCTTCTGTAGAGTTGACCATCGTCTGGATTTGTTCTAGGGCTTGGGTTAAAGACTCAAACTGTTGCTGGGCTTGAGTTGTGAGACCTGCGATCGCTTTATCACTCTCCTGGGAAGTTTGGGTAACTTGTCGAGAGGAAGCTTGCACCTGCTTAACGATAGTACGGAGACTTTGCAGGGTATTGTTGTAGGCATCGGCGACAGTACCCACTTCATCTTCCGTCACAGGAGCCCGAACGGTAAGATCTCCACTTAAGGCAGGTCTTACAGCTGTCAGTAACTGTACTACTCCTTCCTGGAGAGCTTGTTTGTCTGCTTTCTCTCGTGACGCTACTTCCTTGAGCTGCTGAGACTGCTTCTGAATTCGCTCAAAAGATTCAGCCTGCTGTAGAACAATCCCTAACTGCCGTGCCATCTGTACCAAGAGGTTGACCTCACTCTGCTCCCAGTCACGGGTTTGGGAATTTTGCTGAGTCACGAGTAAGCCCCAAAGTTGGTCACCTTTAAACATGGGAGCAATGACGTAGGCTTTCACACCCCACTCTTGCAGCAGTTCCTTGGAGAAAGTTAAATTATCGGCTTTGCGGATGTCACTGACTGCACTAACTTCATTGAGGCGATAAATACTACCTTGAGATTCCTGCAAGATTGGATCTGCTACTAGAGCAGCTTCAGTTCCAACCAGTTTTAGGTAGTCACCACCAAGAGCTTCCATGACAAATTCCCCACTCCAATCGGCATGGAAGCGATAAACTGCTACTCGGTCCGCTTGGAGAATTTCCCGGAGTTCTTGGGTAGTAGCCCGGAAGAGGCTTTCGGTATTGAAGTTCCGCTGCCGCAAACGCTCAGCAATCCGCTGTCCAATGGTGTCAATGAGATTGATGAAGTTGGTTTCCCGTTCAGCCAGTTTAGTCAATTGCTCAGACTGCTGTTGCACCTGTTCCAAATAGCTCACCTGTTGCAATGCTGCCCCCATCTGTAAGCCAATCTGAGCTAAGGCACTGACTTCTGCTACTTCCCAGTGGCGCGGTTCATTGTTTTGATAAGCACTCAGTAATCCCCACAGCTTGTCTCCTTGGAACACTGGCACTACTAAGTAAGCTTTGGCTTTGAATTGCTCCAAGATTTCAATCTGACTGGGAGAGTGATCATACTGGTAGATATCATCAACTATTAAAGTTTCCTGCTGCTGATACTTACCTTCCAGGGTTGCTGGCAAATTGCGATCAAGCCAGACTGTTTGGAGTTCAGAGCCCATTACTGGCAGCCAGTCACTATTTACTGACTCAGCGACAAACTCCCCACTACCGTTGGGATGGAAACGGTAAACTGCGGTGCGATCGCACTTTAGCAGATGCCGCACTTCTTGAGTAGTAGTGCGTAAGGTAGTGGTCATGTCCTGAGACTGGAGGAGCCTGGCGATGATTTGAGCTACCCCTTTCTCCCTCTGAGCAGTTTTACTCATTTGGTTGGATTGCTTTTGCAACTGCTCGATGTACTCTGCCTGCTGCAATGCTACCCCCAGCTGAGCAGCTATCTGCTGAGCAAAGTCAATTTCATTATCCTCCCACTGCCGGGGTCCACTGCACTGGAAAATACAAAGTAAGCCCCACAGCTCCCGATCTTTGAGCATTGGTACTACCAGATTTGCCCGAATTTGGAACTGTTCGAGGGTAGCAATGTGGCAATCGAGCAGACCAACTTGGTAGATATCAGCAGCAGCGAAAATTGCTCCATTGCGATATTTTTCAGAATGCTTTTCGCCAAAGCAGTGGTCTTCCACTTTAACTTCTAGTGCTGAAGTGTAGTTGTAGTCTACATTTTCTGCTACAAATTCCCCAAAATCATAGTTAGTACCCGGTTCAAAGCGATAGACTCCCACCCTGTCAGCTTTGAGGAGCTGGCGGATTTCTTGAGTTGCAGTTTGGAAAATCTGCTTTAGGTTCTGAGTTTGGCGGATATTGTTGATGATGGTAATTGCCCCTCGCTCCAAGTCTGCGGCTTTTGCTAGTTGGACTGATTGAATTTGCAGTTGCTCAACATACTCTGTCTGTTGCAGGGCTACCCCAAACTGTAAGGCAATCTGTGCTAAAAAGCGGACTTCGTTCTCTTCCCAGTGACGAGGACCAGAGTTCTGGTAGATAGCCAGTAAACCCCAAAGTTTTTCCCCTTTAAAAATCGGTGCGATCACATAAGCTTTGGCCTCAATTTGTTCCAAGTTGTCAATGTGACAGGGAGCGTAATTCATTTGATAGATATCATCAACGGTCAAGCTTTCTTGGCGAGAATACCGACCTCCTTGATTTTCTTGCAAATAGGTATCTTCCCAGATCGTTTCCACATCTGGACTTACTAAAGTCACCCAGCCTGCTCCCACGGACTCGGCGACAAACTTACCAGTCCAGTCCGGATTGAAAGTATAGACAGCAACGCGATCGCATTTTAGCTGTAATCGGATTTCTTGGGTAGTAATCCTGAAGAGGCTGTCAACTTCTGAAGCCTTGCGCATTTTGTCGATCACGCGGGCGGCGGCTCGTTCCTTGGCTATAGTTTTGGTAATTTGGTTAGATTTGGCTTGCAGTTGCTCCACATAATCCGTTTGCTGTAGGGCTACTCCCAACTGACCGGCAATTTGCTTGGCAAACTCAATTTCAATATCCTGCCACTGACGGGGTCCACTACACTGGTGGATACATAACAATCCCCACAGCTCCATGTTTTTCAGCAGAGGCACAATCAGATTTGCCCGGACTTGAAACTTAGCAAGTATCTCAATATGGCAATCGCTCAGCCCCATATTGTAAATATCAGTAACCGCCTGAACTTTTCCTTGGGCATAGTAGGGGGCATACTGCTCACCAAAGCAGTGGTCATGAACCTTGATATCCAGTGCTGACTTGTAACCAGCTACTACATCTTCAGCCACCATTTCCCCATCATCAAAGCCGGAGTCAGGGTAAAAGCGAAACACAGCCACTCGGTCAGCTTTGAGGAGCTGTCGGACTTCGATCACCGTTGCTTGGAAAATTGTCTCCCGGTTCAGGGACTGACGGCTATTGATGAGGTTGACTGCTGCTTTCTCCAGTTCTATCGCTTGAGCCAGTTGGTTGGATGTGGTTCGCAGTTGATCGATATATTCCGTTTGCTGGATGGCTATGCCAAACTGTTGACCAATCCGATTGAGCATCGCCACCTCCGGTTGCTCCCAGTGACGAGGACCAGAGTTCTGATAAGCAGAGAACAAACCCCAGAGCTTTTGCCCTTGGAAAATCGGCACAATTATATAAGCTCGGATCTGGAATTGTTCCAAGATATCCATATGACAGGGGAAGTGACCAGCTTGGTAAATATCATCAACCGCAAAGGTTTCGTTTTTGCTATATCGACCTCCCTGAGTTTCTTGCAAATGGGTATCTTCCCAAATAGTTTCGATATCACGACCTACTAGGGGGACCCAGCCTTTGCCTACTGCTTCAGCAACAAATTTACCACTCCAGTTATCATCGAAGTGATAGATAGCTACGCGATCGCACTTCAGATACTGGCGGACAGCTTCTGTAGACAGTCGGAAAACGTTGTCCAGGTCTTCTAAATTCTTGCGAATCTTGTCAATGATGCGGTCTGCAGCTCGCTCTGCTGTTACCGTTTTGTTAATCAGCCTCGATTTTACTTGCAACTGCTCAATATATTCTACTTGTTGCAGGGCGATACCAAACTGTCGACCGATCCGTGTTAAAAAATTGACCTCTCCAGCTTCCCAATGACGAGAGCCAGAGTTTTGGTAAGCAGCAAATAACCCCCACAGTTTTTCGTTTTGGAAAATTGGCACAATCAAATAAGCTTTTGCCTGAAATTGCTCCAACAACTCAACGTAACAATCAGAAAAACCGGCTTGGTAGATGTCATCAACAACTAAAGTTTCATTTTCGCGATATTGACCTCCCTGGTTTTCTTGCAAATAAGTATCTTCGCAGACTATTGGGTTTTCGGCATCCACCAACCGTACCCAATCGCTGGTCACCGACTCAGCAACAAATGTACCACTCCAGTCATCATTAAAGTGATAGACAGCGACGCGATCACACTTGAGCCGCTGCCGGACTTCTTGGGCAATGTTCTGAAAAACACTCGCAGTATCTGAAGTCTTGCGAATCTTTTGGATCATCCGGAATGCTAATCGCTCACTGTCTGCGGCTTGGGTGAGCTGCTCGAGATACTCGGCTTGTTGTAGAGTTGCCAAAAACTGTCGTCCAATCTGAGCCAACATACTGACTTCTGCCACATCCCAGTGACGAGGTCTTGAGTTGTGATGGGCACTGAGAAGACCCCACAACTTTTCCCCTTGGAAAATTGGTACAGTGATCAAAGCTTGAGTCTCAAATTTTTCCAACAACTCACCCAAACCTTCACAAACGTCTTGATGAATGTCATCAACAACCAAGGTTTCGTGGTGGCGATACCGACCTCCCTGGGTTTCTTGCAAGTGATCCGGCTCGATGGTTGCTCCCACGAGTGGTAGCCAGGTTTGGCTCATCGACTCCACCACATACTCACCACTCCAGTCAGGATTGAAGCGATAGACAGCTACGCGATCACACTTCAGTTGTTGCCGGACTACTCGGGTAACACTCTGTAGAAAGTTGCTACCACCCGTAGTATTACGCAGCTTATCCAGTAACGTTGCTGCTATACGTTCCCCTTCTGCACTTAAGGCTATTTGCTCAGATTGGGATCGCAGCTTTTCTGTGTACTTGAGCTTCTGGAAATTAAGGGAGAATTGATGAGCAATCTGTTTGGCAAAGGCAATTTCTGATGGTTGCCATTCCCTCGGACTAGTACACTGGTGAATGCATAGCAAGCCCCACAATTGATCTCCTTTAATCAAAGGCATGACTAAATTAGCCCGTACCTGAAACTTAGAGAGAATCTCGATGTGACAATCAGGCAGCTCAGCTTGGTAAATATCGTTACATGCCCAGTGACGACCCTGCAGATACTGCTCGGCCATATTTTCACCGAAGCAGTGGTCTTTAATCGGAGAAGATAAAGCTGAGAAGTGATCCAGGTGGACATCTTCAGCAATAAACTTGCCCTCACTTTGATTAGAGTTGGGTTCAAACCGGAATACTCCTACTCGATCAGCATTCAGGAAGCGACGAACTTCTCTGACAGTAGACTGAAAGATAGTTTCCCCTTCTGAAGATTGCAGAATCCGCTCACTAATTTTACTCAAGAGGCGATCCTGCTCTGCCTCTTTTCTCAGTTGCTCAGATGTGGTCTCTAGCTGAGATAAATAGTCCAATTGTTTGAGGATACTGGTAAGACGATCACCGATCATTGATAGCAGGATTGTTTCCGCATCTTGCCAGCGCCGAGGAGCTGAGTTTTGGTACACTCCTAGCAAACCCCAAAGTTGATCGCCATAAAAAATGGGGGCAATCATATAAGCCCTGGCTTGGTATTTTTCTAAGGAGGCAATATAGCAGTTGGAGAAACCAGCAGCATAGATATCGTCAACCTGCTTTAGTTGTTTACCTTGGAAGTAGCTACCTCCTTGGGTATCCTTAAGGAGAGTATCGGTCATCTCTGGGTTGGGAGCAGAACCCAGGGTCTTGACTACACAGCGGTCGTAGTTAATTCGTTCTTTTCCTATCAGGCTGGGATCTTCCTTTTGTTGTTTGAGCACCTCATTCCAGCCAGCAGCAACCGACTCAGCAATAAACTCACCACTCCAATCGGGGTAGAAGCGATAAAAAGTTACTCGGTCTGCTTTGTAATACCGTCGCAGTTCCTGAGCCAGGTTAGCAAGGGCAATATAGGTATCAGAAGAAGGTTGAGTTTTTTCCAGGATTTGACCTAAGATGACTTCCTGCCGAGCCAGCTCTTGTCGTCGGTAGCGAAATTCCAATGGCTGTAAATTCATAGCCAGTTCAGTGGTAATACTGCTGAGCAGTATGAGTTCAACTTCCTGCCATTGCCGGGGACGAGAGCATTGCTGCAGTACCAGCAAACCCCACAAATCCTCCCCTAGCCAAATCGGCAAACTGATACTAGCTTGGACTTGGAAGTGCTCCAACAGTTGCAGTTGATGAGGAGTGACAACTGTTTGAGAGATATCATTCAGGATAATTGCTGGTTTTTCCTCGTAATCCTGTTGATGTTCTGCACCAAAGGCATTAACTTGCAGTAACTCACCTTGACTGGGAGTATAACCAGTCTTCATTGACTCAGCTACCACTACCCCTACGTTATGAGCCTGGAAGCGATAAATTAATGCTCGATCTACCTGCAGATGCTCATAAAGTTCGGTTACTGTAAGTTTGTACAAACCCTCTGGCTTGTTTACTTCGCGCATCTGACTAGCAAGGTTGAATAACCACTGCCGATGACTCTTCAATTGTTGGTTGAGCTTCATGGGCACTTTAGCCTGAGACTTTGTAGATGCTCCATTGCCCTGACTGGGACTTGGTGGTTGCTCCAACTCGGACTTGCTATCAGATTGGTGCTGAGATTGCTTGAGTTCTTGCATGGTTATATCTTTAGTTACTTCAATATCTGGTTGAGGAGGCTGACTAGGAGACGGCGAGGGGGTGGGGGTTCGGGGAGCTGCGGAGGATGAAGAGGATGGGAAATAATTTGCCAACAGGTCCTGGATATTTGGTTCTTCAAGGATTTTTGAAGTGTCTTCCTTATCTTCCTTATCTCCCTTGTCCCTCTGCTCCTTCTGAGCATCACCACCAACTCTTTGACTCCCAACTCCCAGAGCGGAGGTATTACCAGAAGCGTCGTTAGAGTTCATTTCGGAGCGAGTTGGCATTAAAGGTATTACTTCACTCATTTTTTCCTTTCCCTGTGAACTTAGAGGAGTAAGTAACTCAGGGGAGGAAAGAGGGAAAACTTTTGGTTTAATTTCGGGATAGGAGCTTAGGACTTCGATTGAGGATTGGGGATTGCTGATTGGTGAGGAGGGCAATTCTCCCTCTCTTTCTATCACTGTGTCCCCGCGTCCCTGCGTCCCTGTGTCTCCTTTTCTAGGAGGAGGAAGAGGAAGGGAATCAGAGGGAAGTCGCCATTTTGCCAACTCCTCAGGATTGCTTGGCTTATTTAAGTTAAGAATTCTTTTAATTTGCTTGATTAACTGCCAGATTGGCAAAGTCTCTATATCGAATAATATCCAGACAGTATTCATCGTTTTTCACAAAATGTTGTTGCGGCTAGGAATTGGTAATGGTTTACTCTTATTCATTTCAATTATTGTCCCTATTAGCCATTAGCTATTAGCCATTAACCATTAACTATTAGCCATTAACTATTAGCCATTAGCCATTAGCTATTAGCCATTAACCATTAGCTATTATTTAACTCTTCCAAGAAGTTTAGTAATGGCAGTGACATCCAAAACAATGCCACTTACTCCAGGTAAGGAACCCAAAACAAAAGGCATAAGTTTGGGAGGAAAAGTGCCAGCTGCTGCCGGTTGAAGTTGCTGCAAGTCGTGTAATTCGATGTCATTGACTTGCTCTACCACTAAACCCAAAGGTTGGTTATTAACCTCAATCACCATCGCTACTGGAGGTGTCAACATTTGCCCTGTTTTCGAGAGGGGTGTACAACCTACCAGTTCTTTTAGATCCACTAACCAGAGCATTTCTCCTCGCCAATTCCCAATACCCAAAACGCAACTGGGTATTTCTGGAACTGGCAGAATTTCTGCCCAGTTCAACCTGAGAATTTCTGTGATCTGCTCCAAAGGCAGTAGTCCACTCTCTTGCTTACTCAGAGAAAAACGTAGCAACCGTTGGCGAGTTTCTGGAGCTAATGGTTCTAATGTCAGTGGATCAAGGTTTGTTAGTGTTATTAGTGAATCAAGGGAAGTCATGGGGAACGGGGAATTGGGAATTAGTCAAGATGCACAAACAACGAACAACAAATAACCAACAACTAACAATTAATTATTAGTCAATTGTTGAACTGTTTTTATCAATTCTTGCTTGTTAATTGGCTTGGGAATGTAAGCATCTGCTCCTAGCATCGAACCCCAAAGCTTATCTACTTCAGTATCTTTGGTTGAGCAAATCGCTACTGGAATTTTTTGAGTACTGGTATTAGTCTTAATTTCGCGGCAGAGTTCAAATCCGCTTTGTCCCGGTAAGATTACATCAACAATCACCAAATCCGGTTTCTGTGATTTGAGTTTGTTCTGGGCTTCCTCACTACTGATAACACTAATTACGCTTAAACCAGCTTGCTCGAGACAACCAACAATCATTTGAGTTTGGGTTGGGCTATCTTCAACTAATAGAACTGTAGTGACCATTTTCACTTTTTATTTACACTGTATTTACAAAAAAAAACAAATTGTAAATTTATAATGCCAATTCACTACATACTTGCTACAGATACTTTTGTTGCTCAGGCTTTTTTTCCGATCTGTAGCACAGTAAAAGTGAAATGGTATAACAATTTGTATTCATACAATCAAGTCCTTTTTTTTCTCATCTATTAACTCCTTTGACTGTGAGATACCTCTGTAAGACATTCAAAACTTTCTCCTGCTCAATTGGTTTTGCTAAAAAGCCGGAAGAACCGACCACTTTTGCCCTTACTCGGTCTACAATGCCATCACTACTGGTGAGAATAATCACAGGAATCTCTTGGAAAGTCGAAATCCGGCGAATTTGGGCACAGACTTCATACCCGTTGGCAATTGGCATGACCAAATCTAAGAAGATAAGATCAGGTTTGTACTCTAGGAGCATCGGTAGTGCTTGGAGTGGATCCTCAATATTGAGACATCGATAGCCGTTTTTACTGAGAATCTGCTCCATCCTCTGGATACAAGTCTTACTATCCTCGATATATGCCACTAAAGGAGCAGCATTCCGGTTATAATCCTTCGGTTTCGGGCGTTGGATATCCTTATTTCCTTCTGTTCCCGTGTCTTTGTTTCTCGTTAAAGGATTTGGGGGTATCAAGTTGCCAATTAGTGACTTAGAAGCAGTGGCTGTAGTTGTTTCCAAAGAATAGAATGAGTCCTCAACCTCAATGAGTTCGATTAAACCTCCACGAATGTAGGGTAGGATAGGTTTAGTCATCAGCAGCAGATTCCGACTTAATTTAACCGATAAATCCCTAAGAGTCTGATTCCCATCGGCCAAGGTGCTAAGGTTACGGTAGACAGTGTAAGAGGTTTGTCGTTGCAATTCTTCTGCTTGGCGGATTGTAGGAGCCAAGTTTGGGGAAATATCTGCCAAACCAGCCTGTTGCCAAGCTATCCAAAATTTTATTACTTCCTGCCAAACTTGCTCAGCTCGAATCTCAATCAAGGTTGAATTGATGTTGTATTGAGATATTGGCTCATAGGTTAATCGCAATCCTGAATCATCACCCCTTTGTTCTAGGTGCTGGATAATATCGAACAGAATTTCTTTAATGTGCCCTTCAAAGAATGCCTCTATTTGATCCTTGCGAACTTTTTCCTGTTCAACCAGTCTTAATAGGGATTCATAACCCAAAAGATTATTATGTAGCTTCAACTCCTGAGCAACAGACTCTCCATCATTTTCCATTGCTTGGTTACTGTTTTCCCTAGTAATGTAGAGAGCTAACTGTGGGCAGTGCCTAGCTAGCTGCCGACACCAACGACGCATGGGATGGATGGTATCTGAACAACTAATTAAACTACCGGACTGAAAAAATAAACTCCACTGCTGGTTACGAGTATTGTGAGTCTGTAAACTTAAATGGCCGGTAATATTGTTGCTGACGTAGCTTTTAATTTGCTGTGTTAGTTCATCAATATTACCTATTTCATATGTCTGTATATTCGACTTGATTGATCTTATGGATGGTGGCTTAAGCATAGTCAAAAAAACTAAACTTCAGGGCAGCGAGAATAATGAGTACAACAGCTAAATATAGTCATCATCAAAATTATGACAGTCTATTCTTTGCATCTCAGCAGTACCTGAGTTATGTTAGCTGAGATACAAATGCACACAAATCTTGAAGTATCTACAGATAGTTCTTGGCTGAGATACTTCTATACCGAAAGCGTAAACTGCGAAAATTGAGTATTTGGTTTGATTGATTAATATTTCTGATGGCTCAGATTCAAGAGGTATGTATTAGTGCATATATACAAAATGAAGCACTATTAGTAAACCATTAATTTTGCAGTCATTGCTCAATTTGTTATCGGCAGTTGTCAGCACCCTGAATCTGGCTCTTGCTTAAGAGTAATAAAATGACGAGACAAAGATATAGATTATAGTCAAGCCTTAGTCGGTTACTTCTCTTGCCGACTAATTCTTGTTTTTGAGCAGTAGTACCCTTGGGTATTCATATTGGCATACTCCAATAGTATATGTCACTACAAACTGAAAAAATTATTGATTTTTTATACTCTACTGGTAGTTTTTAATTTCTCTAGTGTCCAAAAAATTTTGTCTGTATTTCCTTGAAATTCGTAATACCATGAACAACGAGTAATACATTGACAGATAGCAAAAGTCAGTGCGTAATACAGCTTAAGGACACAGAGTAGAGTAAAGACGTAGTATGCTACCGTCTTTAGAGGTATACCAGCAATGAATGTTGTACAAACAGCCAACCATGACTGAACCTGATGTTTTACATTCCCTATTGAAAGCCGTTGCTGCTGGTAAAGTTAGCCCAGCTGATGCTTTGGACAAACTCAATAATTTTGCTTACGAATCAGTGGGTGATTTTGCCAAAATTGATCATAACCGCACCTTGAGAACCGGCTTTCCAGAAGTAATTTGGGGTTTAGGGAAGACCCTTGAGCAAATTACTCAGATTATGGAAGTAATGCGAGAGCGCAATGGGACAGAACCAAACCCTGTGCCGATTATGGTAACGCGAATTGAACCAGATATCTATGCTCAACTGAAGGCACAAGTCCCAGATATTCAATACTACCCAACTGCTAGGATCTGTGCTATTGCTCCTAAAAGGAGCAAACCCCAATATTCAGGAACTATCAGTCTCATCTGTGCTGGAACATCTGATTTGCCAGTTGCTGAAGAAGCTGGTATTACTGCCGAACTGTGTGGTTTTCAGGTGCAGCGTCTCTGGGATGTGGGAGTAGCTGGTATCCAGCGCTTGCTGAGTAACCTTCAGGTAATCAATGAAGCAGATGTCCTGATTGTGATTGCTGGGATGGAAGGAGCATTACCCAGTGTGGTGGCTGGTTTGGCAAATTGTCCGGTGATTGCTGTCCCCACTAGTATTGGTTATGGGGCAAGTTTTGGTGGTCTTGCTCCTCTCTTGACAATGCTAAATTCTTGTGCTCCTGGTATAGGTGTAGTTAATATTGATAATGGTTTTGGAGCTGCTATCTTGGCTGGACAAATTCTGAGGACAGCTCATAAGCTCAAGGGATGACAACAAGGCTCACAAGAAGATGGGGTATGGGGTGTGGTGAAAATAGGCATAGATAATTAGGGCTTGCTGAATAAGTAACAAGTAACAAGTAAAAAGTAACAAGTAAGAAGGAATGAAGCATTTATCCTCGTGGGTGAGCACTTCCATTCCCCAAGGTTACTCAGGGATTTCCCATGAAAGTGCAAGGAAATTGAACCCATCGATACAATTTCCTTGCACTTTTTCAGGGGAAAAATGCTTGAAATTATTGTCTGGTATAGCTTCTACCTGGTATAGCTTCCACACTTATTCAGCAAGCCCTATTTAGCTATCACCGACCTCATCAAGCTTCCATTACCTGATTCTAGCCTCCATTAACTGATTCAATTGTTTCCACTAACTTTTCGGCTTCTTCCTCTTTAATTCTTCCTTCCTCAAAATCAGAACTTTTCCCAGTTTTCATCAAAAAAGATATTAACCACGGTCCCATCAAAATAATCATTAACATTCGAGACATTTGCATTGCTAGGACTAATCCAGCATCACCGCCTAGCTGCATAACGGTGGCAATCATTGCCTCAAGTCCCCCGGGAGTAAATCCTAAAACGGCAGTTACTGTGTCAACCTGGGTAACTACATGGAACTCATAGCCAACTCCTAAACAAAGAACAATTAGCATGAGTACTAAACCCACCTCAATTAACACTGCTTTGAAAAGTTTCTGGGCAGCCTGTCGATTAAACTTGAGACCGATAGAAACTCCAATGAACAGCAGTCCTGTAGCAAATAGCCATGATGGTACTTGTAATTGATATGGTAGCTCCCAAAATGCCACTAATGCTAAGATCATGGGACCCAAGAGTCCAGATGCAGGCAAGCGCAGTCGATTCCCTCCCCAAATCCCGAAACCACAGCATCCAGCTAGCACCAATAGGTTCAAAAGCATTGGCATTGGTAAGTTACTGTCTACCGCAACGCTGGCTGTAGCTTGGCTAACTGGGTTGGCTGGAAAAATTAAGCCTGCTGCACTTGGAATAAGTAAGACAACCAGCAATACTCGGAGATACTGAAGTACTGCAATTGCGATCGCATCAGCTCCCATTTCTTCACCGATAGCAACAATGGTAGAAGCTGCACCAGGTATAAAAGCTAACAAACCAGTAACGCGATCGATACCAGTCCAACGGGATAACAGATACCCGTGGAACAAGCTCAGACTACCTGTGAGTAGAACACATAGCAGTATCGGAATAGCATAGGTGGTTGCCATGCTCAGTGTTTCTGGGGAGAAGCGAACAGCAGTAGCAAGACCAATAGATGCCTTCCCAAGAGTCATAAAGACAGGAGGAAGGGGTTGGGGGTTACTTTCGATAGCTGCATAAACAATACCCATGATCATTGGACCGAGTAACCAACCTACCGGAACATTAAGCCAGCTGAAGAGTAATCCAGCCAAGAAACCAAGGATTAGCTGCTCGGTAATTTTTTGTACCCTTGGCAAGCTTATTACAGTTTTTTGCTTCAATTGAGTGAGTTGCTCTTGATAGCTTTTACCTTGAGATTTAGTTGAAGGGAGAATTTTCCAAACCACAGAGTTTAGAGAGAGTATGAAATATTTGCTTAGTCTGATCTAATTCTAAAGGAGGATGCGGAGCTGGAGGGACTAGAGGTCGGAGAAATCTGCTATTTTTAAGTGCAGCTTGGCAAGAGAGTATTTCTGCAAAAATGGGATGCTCTCTGTGAGGCTTGCAGTCTCAAAGGTGCTGAGGCTGTTTTTGGGAATCTGCTACTCAAAGGAAGTAGATTATGGGGCAGCAAAGTCAAATATCAAATTTGGTAAACTGAAGACATTAACTGGGGCCCAAACCTATGACCCTTGGAATAGACCAACCAATACAAAATAAGCTCCTAAGTTTTGGCGAGTTTCTTGCCCGTTATGGTAGTGATAACCGTTATGAACTGATTGATGGAGAAGTTTTTGACTTGGAACCAACCGGCAAACATGAAGAAGTTGCTGCCTTTATCACCACAAAAGTTTGTGTTCAGATCGACAGAGCAAGCTTACCTTGGTTTGTTCTTCAACGAGGACTATTTCGCCCTTCTAATGTTGGAATGACTGCATTTAGACCTGATGTCGCCGTCGTTGATCGAGCAGAACTTGCGAGAGAACCACTTTGGTTTGAGCAATCGGTTCTGACTCGTGGCAATTCGATTAAGTTTGTAGCGGAAGTCGTTAGTAGCAATTGGCAAAATGATTATGCTCGTAAGGTCGAAGACTACGCGGCTTTAGGCATTCCTGAGTATTGGATTGCAGACTATGCGGGACTAGGTGGTATCCGGCACATTGGGAAGCCCAAGCAACCCACCCTTTCTATCTGTACTCTAGTAGATGAAGAGTATGAAATCCAATTAGTCCGAGGTAATCAGATGATTAACTCTACAAGTTTCCCCGATCTGAACTTAACGGCTGAGCAAGTGTTGAGGGCAGGTAGGTAATACTGCTGCACTATTTCCATTTAAAAATTCTTTCCACTTTTGATGCGTTAAGCCGAATCAATGGACTCGATGAGGCAGTTATGACTGATTAATCGGAAGCTCAATCCAAAATTCTGTACCCATCTCTGGTTCAGACAAACAAGTCAACATTCCTTGATGTTTACCTACTACAATCTGATAGCTAATCGCTAGTCCTAATCCAGTTCCTGTACCTACTGGTTTAGTAGAGAAGAAGGGGTCGAAAATCCTGTTTCTGACTTCAGGCGTCATGCCCAGTCCATTGTTAGCAATCCGAATGGCTACCCGATCTGGATCTAAAGTTTCAGTACTTATAGTAATTCGACCTAGTAAAGTACGACTGTCTGATTCAAGTGCATCAATGCCGTTGCTAATGATATTCATAAATACCTGGTTGAGCTGACTGGGGTAACACTCAACTAAGGGCAAATTACCATACTCTTTGATTAGTTCAAATTCAACACCCACAGGCTGGTGTTTAAATCGGTGTTGTAGGAGCAGCAGTGTATTATTGATACCTTGATGAATATCCACCCGCTTGCGCTCTTTTTTCTCCAAATTAGAGAAGTTTTTAAGAGAGAGCACAATCTCAGATATGCGGTTAGCACCTTCTCGCATGGAAGCTAGCAGTTTCGGAAAATCTTCAATGATGAAATCTAGCTCAATGTTGTGCAATTCTTCAGTAATCTCTGGGACTGGCTGGGGGTAATGTTGTTGGTAAAGCTGTAGTAGGTGCAACAGATCTTGAATATACTCACTTGCTGGGTAGATATTGCCATAGATGAAGCTAATGGGGTTGTTGATTTCGTGGGCAACTCCTGCCACTAACTGACCCAAACTAGCCATATTTTCTTGCTGTACCAACTGAGCTTGGGTATCTTGGAGTTCTTTTAAGGTTTTCTCCAATTGCTGAGCTTTTTCCCTTTCTTGCTCACTAAGTTTCTGCAATGCTGCTTCAGCCTGTTTGCGTTCAGTAATATCTTTTGTGGTAATTGCGATACCATCAGCAAGAGGAACAACCATGTGGTGAAGCCACTCGGCTGTAACTTCTGGTGTTGAAATGGAGAATTCTTCTTCTAATACTTCTTTGGTTTCTACGACACGGACATACTTGTCAAAAAAACCAGCTGTGAGATTGATAGGGAGAAGTTTACACAGTCTCTTGCCAATTATTTGATCTTTGGAGAGGGAAATCATTTGCTCACCGCGAGAGTTCACATCAATGAAGGTGAAATCAATGATGTCTCCTGTTAAATCTCGCAAACTCTGGAAGATAAAGAAGGCATCTAAACTACCTTCTGCTGCGGCGCGGTAGCGTGCTTCACTTTCTAACAAAGCAGCTTTTGCTTGCTGGAGTTCGGTAATATCAGTTTGAATACCAATATAGTGAGTCAACTTCCCTGATACATCTCTTACTGGAGAAATGGACAGTTCATTCCAAAAGAGAGTACCGTCTTTGCGGAAGTTCCGTAAAGTGACATGACATTCTCTTTCTTCCTTAAGCGCTGTCCACAATTCCTCCAGAGCTGCTTGAGTTGTCTCTTTTCCTTGTAAGAAGCGGCAGTTTTTGCCTATGACTTCATTGATTGAGTAACCTGTTATCCGTTCAAACCCTGGATTAGCGTAAATGACTGGGTTATCAGGTTGGAGGGGATCAGTAATAATGATACCGTTACTAGAAGCAGCGATCGCTCGGTCTAGCAATCGTAAACGCTCTTCTGATTGTCTGCGATCGCTAATATCTAGAGCTACTCCATCGACAATAACATCACCATTATCCAAGCAGGAATAACGAGTGCTATCTCGAACCCACTTCACCTCACCTGAAGTAGAAACAATCCGATATTCATAATTACTAGGCTCAAGGGTTTGGACTGAGGTTCTTAAGGATTCCTCGAAATTTGCTCTGTCTTCAGGATGAATCGCTTGTAGGTAGAGCTCTGGAGCAACTATGATCTCATCGGGAACTAAGCCAGTAAGTTCACGCTCTCCGTCACTAATATAAACGAAAGAAATCTTCCCATCTGCATGAACCACGCCCCGATAAACGGTACCAGGAATATTGGCAGCCATTGCCGCTAGCTGTTGCTGACTCTCACGCAATGCTGACTCGGAACGCTTGCGCCCAATTAAAGAACTCAACTGACTAGCAAGAGCACTGACTAACTCAATTAAGCGCTCTTCTCGTGGGCTGGCTTCTCGTTTAAAGAAAACCAATATTGCTAACACTTGCTCATTGAGAATAATTGGAACCCCTAAACAGGCTTTTAACCCTATCTCCTTAGCAAACTGCGAACGGAGAAAAACTCTGCAGGGCTCAACAGAAACATCTGTAAACCAATAAGGCTGTTTAGATAGCCAGATTTGCCTGAGGATTCCCTTGTTAGTAGAAAATCTTAACAGCTCACTCTTGTGTCTGAATTCCTCAAAACTTTCATCCCTGGCATACCAACCTGGTCCATATTCTAGTACTGTAGTCTCTTGGTTGGGAATCCAGAATTCGCCAAAATCCCAGCCAATTTTCTCACAAACTTGGCACAGGGTAGCTTCTAGGGCGGAGTGGAAGTCGGAAGCTTCATGAATTGCTTTGGTGGTTGTTAGTAATAGTTGTAGTTGTGCATTTTGAGAGGCAAGTTGCTTTTGTTGTTGTTCTAGTTGTTTTTTTTGCCTATAAATAGTTAGTTGATTTTCTATGCGCGCTAAAACTTCTTGAACTTGAAAGGGTTTGCTGATATAGTCTACTCCTCCAACCTCAAAAGCTTTGACTTTATCCCATACTTCCTCTAAGGCACTCATAAAAATTACTGGGATATCCGCCGTCTGCTGGTTAGTCTTCAATCGCTGGCAGACTTCATAACCATTCAGCTCTGGCATCTTGATATCAAGTACAATTAAGTCAGGCTTGTTAAGCTGTACAGCATTTAAGGCAAGAGTCCCATTGATTGCCTTCCTGACTTTATACCCTCGCTCACTCAACATCGTGGTCAAAAGGCGCAGGTTTTGTGGTTGATCATCAACCAATAAGATGTCCGCAACAGAAAGCGATGGGAGATTGCTATTCATTTATCAGTGGTTGAGTCAGCTCAATGATTAAGTTAAGTTGAAGGTTATCGCTCAAATCTGCTAAAGCTAATCTAACAACAGCACTAGCGATTTGCTAGGCATTAGTAAAATAGCTTTTGAAGTTACTACCTCAAAGCTTTCTCTCAACTGAGTTAAGGTCGGTTGAGGTGAGTTTTTATCTAGGTATAGCACCCCAAGTTATTCAGCAAGGTTATCAAGAAGTACAACCTTTGAAATAGACGTCTTGCCTAAATGCCAAAACTGAGTTTAGCAATAAGTATGTCTATTGTAGCTATTTGTCTTCAATAGCCCCATCTCTGGAGTCTTGCATCAGGAGCATCTCAAGTGATCGCAACTATTCAAGCTACAGTGCAATCTTTGATTTCAATTGCTTTGTCATAGGATGCGATCGCACCTTCAAAATCTCCCTCTTCAAACTACTCCTTTGCTTGGTTATCCTTACAAAACTTGATCTAAGCGCTGAGCATAGCCAGTCATTTCCACATAACCTTTAGCTTGAACAGGAGTTTGCGCTTGGTATCCTTGAAAATTAACTGCTCCTTCCCAATAAACTGTGGACAAGTTGAGTTCCTGATTTGCCATCAGCGGCTTCCCTGTCAAAGTCAAACCTAGCTTGGGAATTGATAAGTGCCACTGACAAGGATATTCTGCTTGGCTGGTGGGACTTTTCCAGGTATCTAATACTTGCAACTGCCAATCTTGGCTATCTAAAGGTTGGACAGTGCCATCGGCAGAGATAAAAGTACCGCTAGAGTCAGGGGCAATACTACCATCTTCCCGTCGCAGCAAGTACAGCATCAGGGATGTACCTTGGTCAAACTGGAGTGAAAACCAATCCCAACCGATAGTTCCGGGACTGAGACTACTGGTAGAATATTCGTGGTCTTTCCAAGTCAGACCTGTGACTGCAAAGATCTCCTCACCAACAGTTATCGTACCTTGGGTTTGTTGCTGAACAATTGAATAATAGGTTGAGGCATTGCCTAGTTCTGGTCCTTTAACACTATAACCGTGATCGCCTTGAAGAATAGGAGGCAATGTTTCCTGGAGCATGAGATTAAGAGCGACATCATCTGTTTTCGCAACTAGTTGCACTTTTCCCGGTGCTAATTCAGTTGCAGACCAATCTTCTAACCAGATTCGATAGGGATTCCCTTGTGCTCCAGCCAATCCAGCGGCTCCTCGGCTGAAACGTTCTGCTGGATAGAAGGATTGCTTCTCTACATCGCTGATGGTGAAGTGAGCAAAGTACACCTGATTGCTGCGCCAGTTCGATGATTGCTCTGTGGCAATAGTTGCTGTGGGCGGTGTTAAAGCTCGCCGAAAAATGGTGAATTGGAAACCAAAAGGACGATCCGATGTAGTTTCCACATTGCCTGTATAGTACCACCATTCAGTTTGGTATCCATCATGGGAACCTAAATCCCTAGGAAACACCATTTCTGTTGGACTATACACTCGGCTAAAGCGATTGTCAGTGTCAGATGTTTCTGATACTAGCCATTCTACATTTGCCTTGCCTGTGGCTGTTACTTGCGGTTGAGTTAACAAAGTTACAATAACGCCTACTGAGACAGCAAGTATAATAACAAACACAGATAATCGTTTCATATAGTATGTAGTATGTCAGGTCTGCTGAATAAGTAGGGAACAGCAAGAGAAAGATTAATTGATGATTACGGCAAAGTCAATCAGATATTAATGCCAGCTCCTATTGCGATCGCAAATCTGTTAAGCCATTAAAGTGCAGGATACTCGATTGGTAATTGTCTATCCTGGAAATGGCATCTTTCCCTATTGGAGGAGTAACCACAGATGGTACAATTTGAATCGCTTTTGCGCCTACCAAGTTGAGCACAAAATTTTCCATCTACTGAATTTTCAATTCTCAATTAAAATGTAAAGTGCTGCATTTAGCAGGGAAACTGGTACGATGGTTCAGCAACTTCAACCCACCGCTGTTGATTCCGATTGGCTCTATCCTGAAAGTGATGGTAAACCATTGTCCGACAATACTGTTCAGTTTCGCCTAATTACCACCCTTCAGGGAGGGATTGATGCCCTGTTCGCCGATGACCCTAATGTTTTTGTAGCTGGAGATTTACTCTGGTATCCGGTAGAAGCTGTCGAAGGAGTCTCAAAAAGTCAGGCACCGGATGTAATGGTGGTTTTTGGTCGTCCCAAAGGGGATAGGCGCTCCTACAAGCAATTCCTAGAAGAAGACATAGCACCACAAGTTGTCTTTGAAATCCTCTCCAAAAGCAACACAAAAGCAGAGATGGATAGTAAATTTAACTTCTATGAGCGTTATGGTGTCGAGGAATATTATCTGTATGATCCAGCAACCAATGAACTCAAGGGGTGGTTACAACAGAATAAGCAGTTGATTGCTATTGGTAAGATGGAAGGCTGGCTCAGTCCTAGGCTGGGTTGCCGATTGGAGACAGCCAACGGCTCACTGGAACTGTATAGACCAGATGGCAAAAGGATGGAGACTTATGTTGAAACTTCAAAACGTGCTGAAAGAGCTGAAAAAGCTCTCCAAGACCAACAGCAGCAGACTGTAACTCAACTATTCTCCTTAGGTCTAACTATAGAACAAATTGCCACCGCTTGTAATCTTACCCCAAATCAAGTCAAGGAGATTCTTGGGCAACTTTAACCCAAGAGCCGTCAGCTATCAGCTGTCTCCTCTAGCTTTTCCAAACGAGTCCTAAACTTAGTGCAGCACGGCGGAAATAAGTGAGCAGTTTGAGTCGATTGAATTTTCAATTCTCAATTAAAATGTAAAGTGCTGCATTTAGCAGGGAAACTGGTACGATGGTTCAGCAACTTCAACCCACCGCTGTTGATTCCGATTGGCTCTATCCCGAAAGTGATGGTAAACCATTGTCCGACAATACTGTTCAGTTTCGCCTAATTACCACCCTTCAGGGAGGGATTGATGCCCTGTTCGCCGATGACCCTAATGTTTTTGTAGCTGGAGATTTACTCTGGTATCCGGTAGAAGCTGTCGAAGGAGTCTCAAAAAGTCAGGCACCGGATGTAATGGTGGTTTTTGGTCGTCCCAAAGGGGATAGGCGCTCCTACAAGCAATTC
>JAAHGL010000059.1:36656-38019 GCA_010692635.1 Symploca sp. SIO2C1
TTTTGTAGCTGGAGATTTACTCTGGTATCCGGTAGAAGCTGTCGAAGGAGTCTCAAAAAGTCAGGCACCGGATGTAATGGTGGTTTTTGGTCGTCCCAAAGGGGATAGGCGCTCCTACAAGCAATTCACTGAAGAAAACATAGCACCCCAAGTAGTCTTTGAAATCCTCTCCAAGAGTAACACCAAAGCAGAGATGGATACCAAATTTAACTTCTATGAGCGTTATGGTGTGGAGGAATATTATCTGTATGATCCAGCAACAAATGTACTCAAGGGATGGTTACAACAGAATAAGCAGTTGATTGCTATTGGTAAGATGGAAGGCTGGCTGAGTCCTAGGTTGGGTTGCCGATTTGAGACAGCCAACGGCTCACTGGAACTGTATAGACCAGATGGCAAAAGGATGGAGACTTATGTGGAAACCTCAAAAAGAGCTGAACAAGAGGCCCAACGTGCTGAACAAGAGACCCAACGTGCTGAACAAGAAGCTCAACGTGCTGAACAAGAAGCCCAACGTGCTCAGAGAGCCGAAAGAGCGCTTCAACAGCAACAGCAAGAAACTGTGACTCGACTCTTCTCCTTGGGTCTAACCATAGAACAAATTGCCACCGCTTGTAATCTTACCCCAAATCAAGTCAAGGAGATTCTTGGTCAACTTTAACCCAACAGCTGTCAGCTATCAGCTGTCTCCTATTTTTAGAAAAAAAGTTGAGCAAAAAGTTTTCCATCTACTGAATTTTCAATTCTCAATTAAAATGTAAAGTGCTACATTTGGCAGGGAAACTGGTACGATGGTTCAGCAACTTCAACCCACTGCTGTTGATTCAGATTGGCTCTATCCCGAAAGTGATGGTAAACCATTGTCCGACAATACTGTTCAGTTTCGCCTAATTACCACCCTTCAGGGAGGGATTGATGCCCTGTTCGCCGATGACCATAATGTTTTTGTAGCTGGAGATTTACTCTGGTATCCGGTAGAAGCTGTCGAAGGAGTCTCAAAAAGTCAGGCACCGGATGTGATGGTGGTTTTTGGTCGTCCCAAAGGGGATAGGCGCTCCTACAAGCAATTCACTGAAGAAGACATAGCACCACAAGTTGTCTTTGAAATCCTCTCACTGAGCAACACCAAAGCAGAGATGGATAGTAAATTTAACTTCTATGAGCGTTATGGTGTGGAGGAATATTATCTGTATGATCCAGCAACCAACGTACTCAAGGGGTGGTTACAACAGAATAAGGGACTTCCAAAAAATAAAACATCCCACAAAGAGAATGATAATCATTGTCATGGGTGGAGAGGAAGGGTGACTTTTCGCCCCCTTTGCTCCCCTTTTTATAGTAAATTTGAGCTGGAGTGATTTTT
>JAAHGL010000006.1 GCA_010692635.1 Symploca sp. SIO2C1
TTAATCAAGGGGTTGACTAACCTGGATTAGACATTTGTAGAGACGCGCCATGGCGCGTCTCTACTAGTGCAAGAAGGCAGAAGGCTCAGAGGCAGGAGGCAGAAGGGAAGAACGCTTGTACCGTAAGCTTTTTGACCTTTTGTCAGTGCTGGGTTATTTCTGCTGCGCTGCACTAAGGATTGAAGATTTATAACCCTGATTCTGTACGACAATCTCGATTGCCATTGGCAAGACTATTTTCAGTTCTACACTGTTCGTAGGTAATTTGAGCAACATATCGTTCTGGCAGTTGCGCTCTTTTTTCCAGAGCTTTCTTAAAGAATTCTAAACTCTCTTTTTCCTTACCTTGATTCCTCAGAATTTGCGCTTTGAGGTAATCCAAATCAGGATTGTTCGGAGCTAATTCTAAGGCACGCTCCACAAAATTCATTGCCTTATCGTACTCTTTCAAATCCCGATAGCCAACAGCAATACCACGATAAGCAACGTATTTCGGATTACCATAGGCTTCTAACTTTTCAACTGCATTAGCTGGATCAGCAAATGGTACATTAACAGCTAACATCAAGTCCATGTAGCCTGTAAGCAAATTTAACTCTGGGTCGTTGGGATCAATTTCTTTAGCTTTGTCTATATATTGGAGGACTTTTTGCAATTTACTTAAGGCTCTTACAGGTCCTTCTTTTTTAAAATTGTAAGAACCTTCTAAAAAATGACCCGCTGCTGTATACAGATTGCCGCGTAAGGGGTCAGTGGTAATCAGCTGCTCTGCTGTTTCCCGAGTTTTGGAGGCGTATTTTTTCAGGGTCTCCCAATCTTTCTCAATGTAAGCTAAAGAGGCTAGCATCCCATAAACCAAAGGCTCATCAACTTTGTCCTTTTCGGCTTGATTTAGGTACTCCTCAGCTTGCTTATAATTTCCCTCTTTGAAGATAGACTCAAAAGCTGCTTCCGTTTGGTCATCAATGGTGTGAGGATTTTCTTGACGGAAGGGATCTCCAGCGAGAGTAGGTGTTACCCACAAACCGATTACCACAGCTACAGCACTGGCAAAGGCTCTTAATGTCCGTTTTGGTGCAGGAAACCAAGTCATCATTGTCCTCCTCACAAAAAAATTAAGCTTAACTTAAACTTTGACGTTAGAGTTGATTAGAGGTTCCGATTGTTCAAAACTCACTTTGTCCATGTGCGTTTATTTATACCCACCTACTTAGTGGTAGAGAAAATCAGTGCTACGTTGGTCAAAGTATAAGAAAACAAACTGCTTACCCCAGGTTAGCAAGTATCCGTCTGGCTTGAGTGAATTGTGATATCTTCCCGGCGGGCGCTAATTCTTGCGAATATAGCGCGGGTCTTATAGCATTGGTGTCAACTGACAGTGAAACCCTTGCCCCGCCGGTCGTTTAAACGACCTGCTAATAGCTCAAGTCATCTAAAGATGACTAAGATGAGTCCGAAAAATTTAGTCCATTTCAATGGACTTCAGCTATTAGCCGTGGACTTAAGTCCACGGCGGATTATGGAATCTAACTAGCTAGCTATGTCTAGGCTTAAGTTGACACCAATGGTCTTATAACTCCCCCAAAACCCCTCAAAAAGATAAACCTTGATGCTGTATATCAAAGATCTAACTTACCACCCTCCTGCCACCCCCACGCCAATCTTAAAACCTCTAAACCTTGAACTCGCGCCGCAACAACTAGGACTAGTGATCGGTCCGAGTGGTTCTGGTAAAACCACTTTACTCGAAATCTTGGCAGGACTAGCACAACCAACCTCAGGTAACCTCTTTTGGCGGGAGCAGGAACTCACTCCAGAACATTTGCAACAACTTGGTGGATTAGTGTTTCAGTTTCCAGAGCGGCATTTCTGTGGTGGTACAATTCTAGAAGAATTGCGACTAGGTCATCCAGAGTTGGGTTCACAGAGAGTTTATGAGGCTCTAGGTGAAGTCGGACTAGCTGATTTATCCCTACAAACAGCTCCCCATGCTCTGAGTGGTGGACAACAGCGACGCCTGGCTCTAGCAGTGCAGCTGATTCGTCAACCAATGGTACTGATGTTGGATGAACCCACTGCAGGACTAGATTGGTCGATGCGACGACAGTTAGTCAATCTTCTCGGGAAACTCAAAACTGATTGGACTCTGCTGGTTGTAACTCACGATGCCGGTGATTTATTGCCAATTGCTGATTGTTGTTGGACTATTAATCACGGAGAACTGAAAGCTGTTGAGCCTGGGACTCTGAAAGCTAAAGCTACTGAGCCGCAATCAGTGGTCTAATATCTATAAAATAGGTACTTGTAAATAAATTGAACTATGTTAGGAAAAGTAAACATAGTCAAATTCTCACTAATGACAAATGATACCAAATCCGGTTATTGTGGGGTACTTATCAAAATCCCCAAATCTTTTCCAGACAAAGGCTTTGATTTTTTTTAATAGACCCTTGGTAAAGCGGATTTGGTATGACAGTCAAAGAATTAACAACACAACTCCTTACTTTAACTCCAACTGAGAAAGCAGAAGCTATACAAATTTTGACTAAAACTTTAACTAGTGATTCACTGGGGATTCAGAAAACTCCTGGTGTCTGTGGTGGTGATGCCTGTATCGGTAAAACTCGTATTCCAGTTTGGGGGTTAGTAAGTTTGCGTTATCAAGGCGCCAGTGATGCGTGTATCTTGGAAGGCTATCCACAACTTACTGCTGCGGATTTAGTCAATGCTTGGGCTTATGCTGAGGCTTATCCAGGAGAAATTGAAGCAGCACTCCGAGAAGAAGATGCAGCATAACTCATGGCAAACCTGTATACGGATGAACACATCGTTTGTACAAGAGATTTGAACTGGGAGAGACTAGCGGTGCGGATCAATGAAGCTATTTCTGCTGAAAAAACTTTAAATAGAATAGCTGTGCGCCTGTAAGGTATAAATTTTGAATTTTGAATAAGCAAGTTATTGCTCTGGATATCGGTTTTGGGAAATACACAGGTCGCGATCGCTAGACCACATTGAAATTAATTTCAATGCTCATAGCTCAAGTCCGTTTTAACGGACTGAAGATATCTCATTATGTCCTAATAATCTGGCATTAACCTGTATCATTACCAGTCGTCTTTAGACGACTTACGCTATTAGCAAGGAACTTAAGGATACTGTGGGGCATGAGTTTAGCGTAACAGCGCGAAGCGCTGTTACGAGGTACAGTAAAATCGACGAGGAAAAAATCTATCAAATTTTGACAACTTATTCAGGTGTACCTCATTGCAGCGGTAAGCGCTGTAAGTTGACACCAATGCGTCCTCACACTCAAAAGGTATATACTGACGGGTGAGCGAAAAAATGGTTGGGGAGAAGGAGTTGGGTTGGCGGTCGATATACGCTAACATAGTTCCAGAAGAGAGTTGAACGTGGAATTTGACCCCCAATGAGCTGCTTAAATGCTGTAGTGGAGCAAGTGAGAGAAAAACTCAACTCATTGCCAGAGTGGAAGAACTTGGAAGAGTTTGTCGGAGAATTTCAGGCAATTTGGCTCAAACTAGGTCAAATTGTACAGCAACAACTAGTACAAGGAAAAATAGAAGCTCTCGAAGCCCAATATCAAGGTGCCAGGACAAAAAAAGAGAAAAGATACTACACACCACTTGGAGAAATGGTACTCAAGCGTAGGCTATATCCCACATTAGTGGGCTACATTGCCAAAGTGGATCAAGAATTAGGACTTCCCTCGAACAAATGGCTACCACTTAATTGTACTAAATTGCGCTCCCGAAGAAAAGAGTTAACCGAGGCAATTACCAGTTTAGAACGTTATTTAACTAATAATCAAAGCCGTATTGATTATCAGCGCTATTTAAACTCAGGTTTAATGATTGGTTCAGGAGTCGTAGAAAGTTCCAATCGCCGCGTTGTGACTCAAAGATTAAAACAGGCTGGTATGCACTGGTCAAAAGCAGGTGCTGAGGGAGTTATGGCTCTGAGAGCTGTCTATTTAAGTAGTTCCCAGCGTTGGTCAAAATTTTGGTCAACTTCAGCCCTTACCGGAGCTAGTTAGCGTATTATATACGCCAACTAATTGCTATTTCTTTCTTTAATTATGTTGAGCTCTCATCAACAACAAAAACAGCAGGATTTAGCGAATCGACTAGAAGAGTTAAAATCCATGTTCAAGGATTTAGAGCAAGAAATTGAGCAAATAAATAAACAAGGAGAGTTAGCACCAAATGGTGCTTGGATTGTGCGCTACCAAGCCAGAGGAAGAGGAGGAACTTATTGGTATTATAAGTGGCAATCTCGTCAAGCCATCTTTGTCACCAAAGAGGGAAAGAGCTCAAGCCACAAATACATTGGTAAAGCTGGTAGTCCAGCTTTCTTAAAAGCTGTAGAGATGATGGTTCGACGAACCAAAGTAGAAGGATTACAGCAAGTTCTTCATACCCTGGAACTAGGGTTGTTAGATTTAGTTGAAGAAGCGACCAGATTGACCAAGGATTAAAAAGAGCCAACGCTCTGGAGTTACTTCCAAGGAGATCTCCTCTTTGGGAACTATGTTAGCGTATGACATCCGCTAACATAGTTCCTTCTCCCCAACCATTTTTTCGCTCACCCGGAGCAAGACAAGTCGGTCTCTTCCATCTTTCCTACCTGGTCCAAACATCAAACACAGCTCATCCTGACTCGGTCCCTCATGATTGACTCCCTCGAAAGGTGCACTTAGAAGCTCTCCAATTTCAATTGGATTTCACCCCCTTCCGGAACCACGGCCGTGTCCATCCCGCTCGAGATGTACTCCCCTCCGACCGATATGGACCAATACGTGCACTCTACACATCCATCCTCATCATTCGCCCACACGTCATCAACGCTCTTGAGCATATTACTACAATATTTACTAAAATATTCGGTCGTATACGTGAAGCTACTATCCACCTCTCTCGCCAATCTCAAAGCATAAGCAACCGTATCGCCAGGAAGCCAGCTGATGCCGTCAACGGTGTCTATCACCTCGTCAGTTACTTGGTTGATCACTGCAATACTAACGTCTTCCCATACATCACCCTCAGCAATAACAGCGCCATCAGCATTAGCAACACTGGCATTCACAAACCAGACTACCAATGCAGTCATGAAAAATAACTGTGCCCTCCGGACAACAGCGAGCGCAACGCTCAATTTGCATTCTTTTTTTTGTGTTGACATAAGAAAAACATCCGTCCAAATAAACAACGTAACAAGGTCTCTACATGTAAAAAACAATAACGTACGTCTTCGACTATCTCCATCCGTAAACTCACTGAACTTTCCACGGAAACAGTTTTTTATATCGATACAGGCACAATTTCATAACCCCACCACTAACCACTTCGACGCCTTGCTACATCCGTACCAACTACCAGCAATGCCTAGCAACAAAACCCCTGCTGGGTAAAGCCTACAGATAATGCTTCCGTATCAAAAGAACATAGAGAAACGACTACGATTATTTAATCTCATTTAACTCTGAACAGATAAAAAACAAAGAAAGTTAGACTACAATAGAATAAACTTAGCTGATTCCAAATTAGCTATGTCGATAAAAAGCGCTGCTAATGAGGTTTACATTTGTGACATCGTAGTTGACTTTGAGCCAGTAGCGAGAGATTAAGTTCTAGCAATCTGGGAAATAGGAATTTCCATCAGAGTAAAACTAAGAGAAGCGGTTGCCAAGTCACCATCTGGAAACCAATTTTTCTCAATACATCTAAAGCTAGTCATGATACAGGGACTAAGAATAATTCTTTTCCCCCATTGAAGGAGCAAGACTGGAGGACTAGGTTCTTGCTCCTTCTCTCTCTTCCCTGATTTAGGAACTTGATAAGAAGCGATCGCGTTAACATACTCAGTGATAGATTTATTCCAGTACAACCCATCAACAGGCAAGTTATTTATCTTAACTGTCCACCCCCTAGTTCTTTGCCATTGCTGCTCTGGCAAATTGCCCATTGTGTTACTCGGAGAATAATCAGCATCCCGCGATCGCGATATCTCAACAGGCATTAGCATAAATCGCCACTCTTCCTTACCATCTAACCTGGCAAGTGTGGCAGTTTTCCCTTTACGCTTAGATCTGTTGCTGGGGAGAGACTTAATAACCTTGCCATAATCACCGTCAATCATACCCCTCTTCTGCCACTTTCCGGTTATAGTAAGTAGAGAAAGAAAAAAAAGAAACTCTACAAAGTAGGCACAGCAATGAATGTAGAGCTACAAGTGCTCAAACACTTAGCCAGAGCACCTCAGCCAACAGCATCAGTGATAGACGGCTATTGTCAGAGCTATAAAGACCTATTTAAAGAAGTAAGAAACTATGAGTGCTTCAAATATTTACACCTGGGACTAGTCTCACCAATAAAAAGAAAATCATTGCCGGAAATAGCCAAAGTAGTAGGGATAAAATCAGCCCAGTCACTACATCACTTCATCGCCAATTCACCTTGGTCAGTAAAAGAACTGAAGAAACGAAGATTAGAGAAAATAAAGAAAATACTTTCCGGTGTAGCAATAACAGTAATAATAGATGAAACTGGGGATAGAAAAAAAGGAAAAAAAACGGACTATGTAGCCAGACAATATCTAGGAAGTATCGGCAAAATAGACAATGGAATAGTGTCAGTTAATGCCTACGGAGTATACCAAAATATCACCTTTCCATTAGTAGTAAAAATCTTTAAACCGAGAGGAACACTAAAACCAGAAGAGCATTACAAAACGAAAATTGAATTAGCTTCAGAAATAATTGAAGAGTTAATCGGACAAGGATGGAAGAGCGTATTAAACAACTTGCGTTTACTAATTCAACCGCTCATGATGTTATGGCTCATTTTACCCTGGTTAGATATTTTACATAATCGTAAGTTATTGCTGGGATTGAATCAGCTCATTAGCGACATTAATCAATTTCAACCCTTTTTCTCTTCTGGATAGTTTCAATTCTTTCTTACTCATTGATTTCGGAAAGTGACAGAAGAGGGGTAAAGTTGTAGCGACGCTCATTACAACGACGACACGCTAAAGCTAGGTTGTCAAGTTTATCCGAACCACCCAGAGATTTTGGAAGTAAGTGATCAATTGTAAAAATATCTGAACTAGATTGCTCTGGGGAGTGACAATACTCACACAAATACTTTGCTCTTTGGCGCACGAATTGCCGAGTACGTTCGTTAACACTCACAACTAGCAATTAATTTAGCATTGACAAGGGTGAGGACTCTCTCTAATTCAGTAATCCCAGCATATTCAGTTTCTTCCTGGGGAGTTAGTGATTGAATTTTGCGCTTTTCAAGTAATTCTTCTAATCTGGTATGTAACTCGTTAGTAAATTTAACTAGATTAACACCATTGACTTTTTCAATAGTAATTCCAGAACGAAGCCATGATGAAGGTTCAATCATCAAAACTGGTGTTATGACTGGAGAAGCCATAGTTATTTGAGCCTAAAATGTAAGTGCTACTCTCTTATTATAATACTATTGAAGTTCTCGTTGTGATCAGGGAAAGCTGGTGTTGTAGGCAATCGCTTTCTCCTTAAAATATAAAATATTTTATTGGTTGTGATTTTCGTGATTTTTTGCCATATTTCCCATTCTAAAATAACAAATGACAATTCTTAAACGTCGTCGATTACTTTTGAGGTAGTGGAAGGGTAATTTTCGATTTTAGCGAACAATTCAATAACCTGCATCAGCCATTCTGTACCATCCAAACCAGAAAGCTCAAAATTTGCTCAACTGGCGGCAGGGGATAATCATTCAGATCGATGCTAACAGTTTGCTCTTCTAGTTTAAGAAACCGCCAAACTGTACCACTCGTCACCGTTCCGTAGATGGTTGAGATAGGTTGTTGCTTCTGTTGATTAAAGCGTTGAGCTGCTACCATCTCTGCTAAACATTGTCCCAGTGCTGGTTTAAGATCTTCTTTCTTAGCTTCCACCAAAACCACGGCAGGGGCTTTAATAAACAACTGTTCTGGAGAGCGACTAATCAGAAAATCGACATAGCCTGTCAAATCAAACTCTGGCTGCACGCTGAACTCTTCACCGGAAAAGACGCTAATTTGTCCTTTAAGCTGACGTTTGACTTCTAGCAATACTGGGTTGATAATGCCTTCAGAACGGGCTTTTTCACTACTCACCGCGATCGCCCAAGGCAATGTTTCTTTGAGCGTATCTTTGAGCAAAGAAGTCGGATTGACCGGGGCAACCTCCGGAAGAAAGCGATCGCCTTCAATAATAGTGAGTTGAAAATCTTCTACAGCTTTACTGAGGGTGAATTTACTATAAGGCATAATAATTTTCCTAATTCGTTTCAGTTGCCTTTACGCTATAGTCATTGCTATTGCTGCACCTGTACCGGAAGCAACACGCCGGACACTCAGCCGACTTTAGAAATTACTTAGTTATAACTGCGCTAAAGCTGTAGCATAGAATGGGAAGCTCGGCAGTAAATTTTTGTCAACAACCCCTATGCGTACAGGTAGAAAGCACAAGTCTGTAATTGTCCAGACGAGAGGCGAATACAAAGCGTCGAATGTCGTCATTAAATCCAAGGCGGTAGGGGTGAATCTATATTTGGTCATGCAGGAAAGTGGTATACTCTGCCCTGCTTTCCTCTCGCCGTTAACCCTACGAATATAACGGGAGTCTCCAGCAGGTTGAAATATGAACTTGACACCAGGCACTACCATCAATAAAGGCAAATATATCCTCGACACCAAACTAGGCAATGGGGTCTTTAGTCTTACCTACCAGGCAACCAGTCAGTCTAATCAAACAGTTGTCCTCAAAACCCTGCCTGAAACTTTGTGTCAGCATCCAGATTTTGACAAATTCAGGCAGCAATTTCTCAAGTTTGTTCTGACATTGAAGCGCTGTCAGCATCCCCATCTAGTTTCTTTACTCGACTATTTTGAAGAAGCTGGACGCCCTTACCTAGTGATGGAATATATTCCAGGGCAGACTCTAGCCCAAATTATTCAAACTCAGGTCTTATCAGAAAGGAAAGTCTTTAAGTATATTTATCAAGTTGGTGATGCTCTGAATACCTTACATCAGTTTGGCTTACTACACCGGGATATCAAACCCCAAAACATCATTCTGCGTCAAGATAGTGACTGCGTCGTATTGTGTGAGTTGGGGATTACCTGTGAGTTGACACCAGGAGCAATGCAAACTCATGCCAGTCTTCTCTCATCTGGATATGTGCCTCCAGAACAGTATTCTCCAGAGTATAAGCGTACCAAAGCAACAGATATCTATGCCCTAGCAGCAACTTGCTACTGCTTGTTGACAGGAGCTCCTCCGTTACCAGTACCAGTAAGGAAAGTGCTGCAAGCAGGGGAGAGTGATGATCTTTTCTCCTTAAACTCTCAACAATCACCACCTAAACTCACTACAAGAGCTATTCAAGCAATTAGGTGTGCTTTGGAACTAGCACCCGAAAAACGACCCCAAACTGTAGAAGCTTGGTTTGCCTCGATTCCGCTACCGAAGAGATTAAGGAGACAGGGAGACACGGAAATAGCCAAACAAGAAGACACCCCACTACTAAAGTCAGGGTATCATAACAAAAATAGATTGCTTTTCTCCCCTTCTACCCAGAATACAGATGAACGAAGAAACGGTTGGGGAAAAGAGTCAGTAGACACGGAGATGCGAGACGCACCAGACACGGAGAATGGAAATGCCACCCAAAATTTCGCTTACCCCCAGAATACTTCCGCACGGGTGAGTGAAAAAAGGTGTGGTAGAAACGATAAACAGATCCACGGACGCCGGGATGCCGGGAAGCGGAGAATTGAAATTCCACGCACCCTAAAAAAAACTAAAGCACTCAAACCTCTCCCGTTTAAGCTATCCCTGAAAAAATTGCCCTTAAAAGCACTACTCATGACTGGTGCGATCGCGGCATCAGCAGGGATAGGATTTGGCTTTGCACTACGGTTTAATAGCCCTAATACACCAGGTTCGACAATTTTGCATACAGAGCAATCCTTCCCCCCTCGCAGTGATTGGCCTGTATCAGAACCATCACTGTGAAACCTGATGAAGTAACAAGCTACTTGATGCATTTAAAAACCTGTGGGGTGTAGGATACGCGATCAGGCGCATTTGTAACAATTACGTTATAATCTGTTACGTATGCTAAATAATTTTATTTATGAGTGATCCAGTAATTCATGCCTTTTTCCTTGGCAGAGCGATTGCTCAAGCCATCAATGAGCAAGTTCAAGATACTTTGACTAATGCTCTAAGTGAACTCGGCAAGTTTGATGCCGAACAGAGGGAGCGACTGCGGCAATTCACTGAGCAAGTGATAGCTCGGGCAGAAATGGAAGTTGAAACAACAACCGCTCAAAGCACTATCCCTAATAATGGAGCAACTGTATCTAAACCAGTTGATTTACAAGAAACTATTGATGAACTTCGAGCGGAAATTGCCCAACTGCGCAATGAGTTAAAACTCTACCGCGAGCAGTCTGTCTAACACTTAAAAGACAGACTTTTTCATTCTTAAGGGAATTTCTAGTGCAGCGCAGCGCAAATAAGCCATCAGTGACAAAAGCTTAAAGAGCTTACCCTAAGAGCTTTGTTTCCTCGTGCCTTCTGCCTTCTGCCTTCTTGCACTAGTTTATTATCCAAATAAACTTTGTCCAAACAGCAAAAAGTATCCTCTCTCACTTTATTTTTGAAGCATTTTTTTTATTAATCTCTCCTTTGAAAAACTAATTTGGTAACCCGAGTGTCTGCTCTTTCTAAAAACTCTGTCAATCCCAACCTATACAGGGAAAACTTGGTATCAATGCCACTTAACCGAGGTAAAGTCCACAAGGATAAAACTTACAGGTGGAACAGGGAAAATTACTCCCGTAATCGCCGCTTTATAGATATTTGGTCTTTCGTTTTAACCCTGTCAACAAAGTTATGGCTTGAAGGTAAATCCTGGAGCTATCGGGGTGGCATAACTGATGCCAAGCGTTCAGAAAGACGGAAAAAACAGGCAGTCTGGATTCGAGATACATTTTTGGAATTAGGTCCAACCTTCATCAAAGTTGGTCAACTCTTCTCCACCCGTGCTGACTTATTTCCTAGTGAGTATGTTGATGAACTTGCCAAATTACAAGATCGAGTACCTGCCTTTAGTTACGAGCAAGCTGCAACAATTATCAAGCAAGATGTAGGTAAGCCAGTAGCCAAACTCTTTCGCAGTTTTGACCCGATTCCCCTTGCCGCTGCTAGTCTAGGACAAGTTCATAAAGCTCAATTACCTAGTGGAGAAGAGGTAGTTGTCAAAGTACAAAGACCGGGATTAGTTCAGCTGTTTCAGATTGATTTAGCAATCCTTAAAGGCATTGCCCGTTACTTTCAAAACCATCCTGATTGGGGCAAAGGTCGAGACTGGATGGGAATCTATGAGGAATGTTGTCGCATTCTTTGGGAAGAGATTGATTATTTTAACGAAGGTCGTAATGCTGATAAGTTTCGTCGGAATTTCCGCAACTATGACTGGGTGAGAGTGCCACGAATCTACTGGCGGTATACTTCAGCACGGGTTCTAACCCTAGAATATGTTCCTGGTATTAAAATTAGTAACTACGAAGCTCTAGAAGCTGCTGGTCTGAATCGTAGCTTACTAGCAAATCTTGGGGCAAAGGCTTACCTACATCAGTTACTCAATGATGGTTTTTTCCATGCTGACCCCCATCCTGGCAACATTGCTGTTTCCCCTGAGAGTGCCCTGATCTTCTATGATTTCGGTATGATGGGGCAGATTAAATCCAATGTGCGAGAGCAACTGATGGAAATGCTGTTTGGCATTGCCCAAAAAGATGGCGATCGAGTAGTTACTTCCCTAATTGAGTTGGGTGCTCTGGCACCAGTAGGGGATATGGGTCCAGTCAGGCGTTCAGTTCAGTATATGCTGGATTATTTTATGGATAAGCCTTTTGAGGAGCAATCCGTGAATGAAATCAGCGAGGATCTCTACGAAATTGCCTACGGCCAACCTTTTCGTTTCCCTGCTACTTTCACCTTCGTCATGCGAGCTTTTTCTACCTTAGAAGGTGTGGGTAAGGGATTAGATCCAGAATTTAACTTTATGGAGGTTGCACAACCTTTTGCATTACAAGTTATGAGCAACAGCAATACTCCCGACAATCGTGACAACCTGATCAATGAACTAGGACGCCAAGCAGTACAAGTTAGCTCTACTGCTTTGAGTTTGCCTCGCAGAATTGAAGATACAATTGATAAGTTAGAGCGAGGAGACCTGCGCGTTCGAGTGCGGTCTATCGAATCAGACCGAATCCTACGACGCATGAGCAGTTTGCAGTTGGGAACTAACTACACTTTACTGCTGAGTGCGTTCATTTTGTCAGCTACTATCCTATTAGTTAATGGTCAAGTAGTTCTGGCAGTAGTTGTTGCTTTGATGGCAGCAGCTGCAGGATTTGCCTTGATTCGGTTAGTTAGACGACTTGACCGATTTGATCGAATGCTCTAACTAACGTAAAGTTTTTGATGTCAGCAAACAACTAGCGCACCAGAGCGCTGCCATGATAAACGTATGAAAGGTCGCTTCGCTGGTCTTACAGATCCAGGCTTACTGCGTACTGTAAACCAGGACAATTACTACATTGACCCGGATGGTCGCTTTTTTATTGTCGCCGACGGGATGGGAGGTCATGCTGGTGGACAGGAGGCTAGTCAACTGGCAACCAAGGCTATTCAGACTCATTTGGATGAGTTCTGGAAGTCGCCAACTTCTTCTTCTGAGTTACTAGAGCAAGCTATCGATAAAGCTAATGAGGCGATTATTGAAGATCAACAAGATCACCCAGAACGGGCAGATATGGGCACTACTGCCGTTGTCGTGCTCTTCCGCCAACAGCATTGTTGGTTAGGTCATGTGGGAGATTCTCGTATCTATCGCCTGAGAAATTCTGAGCTAAAGCAGATTACAGAAGATCACACTTGGGTAGCCAAGGCAATGAAAGCGGGTGACATTACTCCAGAACAGGCTCGGAGTCATCCCTGGCGTCATGTGTTATCTCAGTGTCTGGGACGCAAGGACTTACATCAAGTCGATGTTCAATCAATAGATGTAGAATCTGGAGACCGCCTGCTTCTGTGTAGTGATGGTCTTACTGAAGAACTCTCCGATACTTTAATTGCTGACTATCTCCAACCCGATTTAGATGAGAAAGAAGCTGCGGCTAAGCTCGTTGAAGCGGCTAAGGAGAATGGAGGTAGAGATAACATCACCGTAGTGATTGCTGAGATTGAGCAAATGAGTAACCATTGATACTCCCCACGAATAACTTTGTGAACGAACGTTCAAAGAATTCGGGGGATTCTTAAGAGATAAAAATCCTTAAAGGGTTAGCCAAAAACCCTCTACTCACTCACCCAAAAGCTTTAAGCTTACCTCTCAACTGCCAAAAAGGTATCTGAGCAAAGTTTTGATTGTTGGTGCATCCGATATTAATTTCTTGTCCCAGATTCAACAAAAGCTTGACTTAGAGCATCAACTACTCCGAGTTGTTTAGCCCACTTCATTAGATAACCCCTGTCCAATTTTTCACCCTGAACTTTGAGGATACCTAAGACATCACGCCATTGTTTATCGGAGCCTGAATATTGCCTCCACCGTAGCTTATTCAAAATGATATCTTCAGGAGAGGCAAAATAGAGTAGAGTACCTCCAAACTCAATCAACCGCCGTCGCTCGAATTTTAGTCGGTCAAATTCGTCTGTTCCGGCTACTATCAAGTCTGCACGGCTAATAGTCTCCATATGAGTAATTTGCAGGTTTCTCATCCGACCAGATTTCAAGTCTTCAACACCAGGGACATAGAATTCATGGCTCGTGAGTACGCCACTAAGATGCTCGATATCTAGGGGAGAAATCTTGATTACCAAATCTAAATCTTGTGTTGTGCGGGGTTCACCGTAAGAGATTGCAGCGACTCCACCAGTAATGTAATAAGAAATTCCCAATTCTTCAAAAATTGGGTGAAGTTTAACTGCAAGTGAAACTGAGTCCTGAATCCACATCTGGGGGTCACTGGTTGGAATATAATCAGAGGGGCAATACTCTTGTAACCATGCAAAAGCAATCTTTTTAGCAAACTGCTGAGGGGAAAGTTCTCCAAAGTTTTGCCTGAGAGAAGATAAAGAGAGCTTCCGAGCGCTGCGGGTTAAGGAAGCTGCCATTTTTAACCGCTCAGTTGGTGTTCGCTGTCTGAGTAGGTAGAACGTCAACAAATCTGTTTCTACAGTGGTGTCTTCTGCTTGCGGACGGTAACCGGGCTTGGTAGCGAATTTTGGTAGATATTGAATCATATCTCCCCTTTTCGATAATTCAGCTCAGCAATTAGAAACTTCAAACGCCCATTCCTGATTACCAATTCTGATGACATTTCCGGGAGTGAGCCAAAAGGGTTGATGGGGAACAAGTTTCTGTCCATTGACAAAAGTACCATTAGAACTGCCTATATCGATTAGTTGGTAACGGATTGTACCCTGAGGATCAGGCTGCTGAAGAATTTGAGCGTGATAGCGTGAACATAAAGTATCTTCAATCACAAGACTACAGCTCGGTTCCCTACCAATAGTGAAAGGTGTTGCTGTTGACACTCCCCGGCCTAAAGGCGCGGGGATTCTAAGTTCTTCGTAGCCACTTGCTCTAGCAGGTTTCCACCAACTAGTGTAGAGGTAGCTACTCCCTTAGCGTTACTTCGGGGATGCCCTCCCCTAGATCTTGCTTTTTGCAAAATGTTAATTGCTGCGTTGGTATCTCGGTGGAGAATACAGCCACACTGACAGACATGAGTACGAGTAGACAAAGACTTCTTGACGACCCGTTTACACTGACTACACTCAGTAGAGGTGTACTGTGGTGGTACAGGAACAGCTAGTTTTCCCAACTTGCTAGCGAAATATTCAATCCACTGTCTGAACTGATACCAACTAGCATCACTAATAGACTTAGCTAGACAGTGGTTCTTGAGCATATTACTAACTTTTAAGTCTTCATAGGCTACTAAGTCGTTAGACTTGCATACGTTACGCGCCACTCTCTTGGCGTGTTCATTCCGTTGCCTACTTACTCTTAAGTGTTTAAGAGAATATCTAGCTCTTGCTTTACAGCGTCCTGCTGAACCTTTTTGCTTCTTATAGATGCGACGTTGAGCCTGTTTGATACCAGATTCAGCTTTCCTGAGAAATCTGGGGTTGGGCTCTTGATAACCATTTGAATCGGTATAAAACGACTCTATACCGACATCTAACCCAATCTCATTATTAGTTGCTGACTGAATATCAGAGGACACAACATCAACAGCAAACTGACAGTAATATCCATCAGCTCTACGTAGTAAACGTACTCGCTTGATGGATTGAATCGGATAGGTATGAATATCCCACTTGCCTAAAAGTTTCAGTTCACCAATATCTTTTTTATCAGTAATCGTGATACGTCGCTTAGTTGGATGAAGTCTCCACCCTGAGGTTTTGTACTCAACTGAACGATTGTCTTTCTGAAACCTAGGATATCCTTTCTTTCCTGTTTTTTTAGACTTACAGTTGTCGTAAAACCGAGAAATAGCTGACCATGTCCTTTCAGCAGATGCTTGACAAGCCATTGAGTTGAGATCTTTGACAAATGTGAATTCATTGCGTAGTTCTGTTGAGTACTTGTTTAAGTCAAAACGCTTGAGATTGGCTTCTCTTGGCGCATCAATCCAATAGCGCAAACACTTGTTACGGATGAACTGAACCGTCCTGATTGCTTCATCAATAGCTCGATACTGAGCTTGTTTAGCTTTAATTTTGTACTCGATAACTAGCATTGATTCGACCCCTCAATGTGGTTGTTTACTTGCCACTATCAACATAGCACAATAGACTATAGTTGTCGATGGAATTCATTAAACAACCGGACAATGACACTCAAGTCTATAAAATACAAGCATTATAACCATTCAGTGGGATTGGCCTGTGTTCATCTAGTATGGATTCCCAAAAGAAGGAAACCTGTGCTCATCGGGGATGTTGCAACGCGCTGTCGAGAAATATTTTATGAATTGGCTATTGAGAAAAAATGGGAAATTAAAGCTCTAGAAATCGCACCAGACCATATTCATCTATTTGTGTGTCATCAACCTAACCATGCCATTAGTCAGGTCGTACAAGCCTTCAAAGGACGCTCATCGTGCTATCTTAGACGAGAATTCCCTCATCTGCTGAAGCTTCCGAGTTTATGGACTCGCTCATACTTTCACACAACCGCAGGCAGTGTCAGTTCCAAAGTCATCATGGAGTACATTAATGACCCTAATCATAATACTCATTGATGAAGACGGCGCTTAAAAGCGCTACCTTGCCTTCATCAATTAATTGACATTGCTCTAGTAAGGGAATGGCAAAGCTAAAATGACATCCTGGGGTCAATTCCCGCAGTAGCCGACCATTTTTAACTAATAAACCTGCATAACCTGCTTCAATAAAGTCCATACTCCACCCAACCCAACGTTCCGGGGTTAACGTTTGGATGAGGGGGGAAGAGTTGCTAGACATTAGATTTTTTTAGGGGACTATATTAGCTTAACAGCGACAAGCTCTGAAGAAACGCTGAAAAGCTAATGGCTAATAGCTAATGGCTAATAGCTAATGGCTAATGGCTAATGGCTAATGGCTAATCTTTCAAGAAATAAGAAAATAGGGAGCAGGATGTTCAATTCCTATAATGTTCGCAATCCTAGAACCGGACAAATTGATTATGTGATTACGCCGCTAACACCTGAGCAACTAGTTCAGCAGTGTACTAACTTGCGAGAAGCTCAAATCAATTGGCAGCAGTCTGGTTTAGCTAAGCGCATTGAGGCAATGCAGGCATGGAAGCAAACTCTATTATCTCAAAAAGAGGAAATTATCAAGGCTTTAACATCTGACACAGGGAGATGGTTAGAGTCTGTCACCGAAGTTGACTCAGTTATCTCTAGTATCGATCGCTGGTGTCGATTGGCACCAGAATTGTTATCAGAAGCAGAAGCCAAATCTACTGCTATTCCCTTTATCCACCTGCAAAATCAATCAGTTCCTTACCAACTAGTTGGCATCATCAGTCCCTGGAATTTTCCTCTGTTGCTTTCCTTAATTGATACCATACCAGCATTATTAGCAGGCTGTGCTGTTGTGGTGAAGCCGAGTGAAATCACCCCCCGCTTCATTCAAGTACTCAGAGAAACTATTGCTTGCGTTCCGCAATTGCGGGATATCCTAGCTTACATTGAAGGTGCAGGTGATACAGGTGCTGCCTTAATCAAATCTGTAGATTTGGTCTGCTTTACCGGGAGTGTTGCGACAGGGAGAAAAGTTGCGGAGGCAGCTGCTAGGCAATTTATTCCCGCTTTTTTGGAATTGGGAGGTAAAGACCCGGCGGTTGTCTTAGCATCAGCTGACTTAGAATTAGCAACCTCGGCTATTTTATGGGGTTCTGTCGTCAATGTTGGTCAATCTTGCCTTTCCATTGAGCGCATTTATGTTGCTGAAGCAATTTTCGAGGATTTCATCAACAAACTGGTAGAAAAGGCAAAACGCCTTCGTTTAGCTTATCCTACTGTTGAAGAGGGACAAATTGGTCCCATCATTGCTCAAAGACAAGCAGAGATTATTGCACTACACCTCCAAGATGCAGAACAAAAAGGAGCAATTGTTCACTGTGGCGGTGCTATTGAAAAATTAGATGGAGGTTTATGGTGTCGTCCGACTGTTCTGACTCAAGTCAATCATGGGATGAAGGTGATGACAGAAGAAACCTTTGGTCCGATTATGCCGGTGATGGCTTTTGCCAGCAAGGAGCAGGCAATTAAGTTAGCAAATGATACCATCTATGGGCTAAGTGCTGCTGTATTTGCCGATTCAGAAGCTGAAGCGATCGCAGTGGCAAACTATCTTAATGCTGGTGCTATTAGTATCAACGATGCTGGGTTAACGGCACTAATCCACGAAGCTGAGAAAAATGCCTTCAAATTTTCTGGTATCGGAGGTTCACGTATGGGAGCGGCTGCGATGAAAAGGTTTATGCGCAAAAAAGCATTCTTGATAAAAAAAGAAACTATCCGTGATCCTTGGTGGTTTAATATGCAATAAATCAGTTATTCATTGATATACAGGCACAGAGTTTACTATGTCAAACATTCGAGAGGAAATGCCGGTACTAGTGCGACATGAAGGTGACTGGAAAGGGACATATACAATAATCGATAATGAAGGGCAGATCATCGACAAATATAACTCCCATATCACTTGTCAATTTCCCCAAGACGGATCTTCTCCCTATTTCCAAATAAATCGTTATGAGTGGCCTGATGGTAAGCGAGAAGAGTATCAATTTCCAGGAATGTATCAGGAGAAAAAGCTCTTATTTGACACAGAGCGCATCCTTGGTGAGGCTTGGGAAACTGATGACACTACAGTTATACTGCGGTTTGGTTACAAAGGTGTGCCGAATAGTTATGTATATGAGTTAATTGTTCTAAGTCCGTGCAATAATCATCGGGCAAGAACCTGGCACTGGTTTAAGAATAATCAAATTTATCAACGGACTTTGATTAAAGAAGATCGCGTCAGTTGAAAGTAATAAGTATATACCATTACCCAGTGAGAAACGCTATGTAGGGCTTGCTGAATAAGTAACAAGTAACAAGTAAGAAGGATTTAAGCCTTTATCCTCGTTTTGAGCACTTGTATTCCCCAAGGTTACCCAGGGATTTCCCATGAAAGTGCAAGAAAATTGTACCGATGGGCTCAAAACTCTTGTTCTTCCTGCCTCCTGCCTTCTAATGCTCATTACTTCAAAACCCGAATCAATCGACTCGATGAGGCAAGCCCTATATATCTTCTGGTTTGGTAAGTAGTAAGTAATACTCGTTTTCTCGTTGAACCAATTGTTGCCTGTAAATCATTGTCTCCGAAGCATCTTCAAAGAAGATGAATAAAAGCCTTTCTTTCAGAGAGTCACCACTTTGAGATTCATCAGCAATTACATTAAAATTAATATATTCTGGTCTATCAGGATTAGCTGCTTTAGCAATGCCATGCAATTCAAAACTTTTAGATTCTTTTTTGATAACTTTAGATAAAGCATCCTCAAGTCCTATAAACTCAGGAAAGCCTTCTTGTAAAGGACTCTCTATCTTAGTCATTTTTGGATAATCAGAATAATTCAAGATACCTGGAGACATCCCTTTAATAATCAATTCTGTATCAACAATTAGATACTCTATTGACTTAGCTTTTATGAAATCTTTCAGTACAGAAACTGGAGGTGAAATTGTTCCAGTCATCATCTTATTGTTATTATTTAGGGGATTTAAGCGATAACCTAGTCCATGAACTGTTTCAATGATTATTTCAGTCGCATTGGCTTCCCTTAATGCTTTTCTAAGACCTTTAATATGTGCTCTTACACCTCCATGAGTTGGAATATTATCGTCATCCCAGAGACTATCGATAATAACATCATAGCTTAATACATGATTAGGATATTTTAAAAATAGTCTTAATAGCAGATACTCTTTAGGATGTAATCTAACAGGTCTCCCATCATAAGTAACGGCAAAAGATTTAGGGTCAACGGCAAGTTTATTGTAGACTAGCATTTCATAAGAAAATGTCTATTTTTAGTGCTTTTCACCCTAACTGGGTAGAAACAAGTAAATTGTTGCGATATCCATCGATAAGGTAGGATGCCTATCCTATAGATTTGCAAAAGTTAGACACTCCCCTTATTAGGAAGTATAACTTGGCAGGATACAATAGCACTAATCCTATAAGGGTTTTGTGAATAATTTGTGAAAAGATTGATACTCCCCATGGCTAGTACAAGAAGGCAGAACCCATCCCTAACCCCTCCAAGGAGGGGAACAGAAGGCAGAAAGGAAGAAAGCTTACTGTACAAGCTTTTTAACCTTTTTTAACTGGTCACTTATTTCCGCCGCGCTTCACTAGAGGATCGATTCAGCAATCGCAACAGTACACTTGTACTGTTGGGGTTATATTTTTATTGACAGGTTTATTGAGAATAAGATTGATGTAGTTGATAAATTTTATCCAAAAAATAATAAGAAAAATTTATATATTTTATCAGGATGAAGCAGAGCCCAGCTGAAAAAAGTAATTAAGAAAGCTTTATCCCCAGGGATTGCTTTTTGCTCATAGCAGCAAGCCATCAGTCATGGGAGCTTTCCCTCCAAACAACAAGGTGCAACGGTAGGAGCCACATAAAGTGGTGAGAAAGATTTTCTGGGAGTTAACAGGAATTTATACTACTTGAAACGGCTAAATTTCTTAGTTGTAGAATCTAAGCAAATCCCAGCTCTATTAAGATTTACAGCTTTTGCCCGCAACCAAGTTCTCTGCGGCTGAAGTTGTAGATACCTATATTGAATAATCTTCAGAGTGAATTTGCTTATCATTGGAGCGAAAGGAACATTTTGATGGTACGATTCCCAATGATTGCTGTTAGTCAACACGGGAATCAAGAGAGGCGTTAGCTAATCGCCTGTGTGTGAGGAATGATCGACAAAGGAAAAAATATAATAGTGGTTGACGCAAAAATATCTTCCGGGCATTCGTCAAAACTGACGGGATTCAGGCTCCTAGCATTACTGACAGCTGGGCTAAGCTTGGGGGCATTCACACTGGATTGGATAGCAGGGCGATCGCCTTTTTCCGGTATGGCGATGACTCTGCCATTAGTAATTTGTACCTTAATTACTGCAGCGTTAGGCTTATGGGTAGTCCCACTTTTACGCTCGCTGAAGCTAGGACAAATTATCCGTGAAGATGGACCCCAAACTCACTTGAAAAAAGCAGGCACTCCGACTATGGGCGGGGTGTTTGTTGTTCCAGTAGCAGTGGCGATAGCTCTGCTATGGTCAGGATCGATAGCTACAACCCAAGATCTAGTCCAGGTACTAGTGGTATCACTGGTAACTCTTGCTTATGCAGGAATTGGCTGGTTGGATGACTGGCAAATTATCCGACGCTGTTCTAATAAAGGGATTTCCCCTCGACTGAAACTAGCCCTACAAATCGGCGTTGGTTTAGTATTTTGTTCCTGGCTAGCTTGGAATAATCCGGTTGGTATCACTAATATCATCCTACCTTTTGGTGTTGTTTTCTCCATAGGATTACTCTTTTGGCCTTTAGTAATGTTCGTGCTCTTGGCAGAAACTAATGCTACTAATCTCACCGATGGTGTTGACGGTTTAGCAGCTGGTACTGGTGCTATCGCTCTTTTAGGGCTAGGAGCAGTTATTGCTCCAACTTCACCAGGTTTAATGATTTTCTGTGCTTGCCTAAGTGGCAGCTATCTCGGTTTTGTTTGCCATAACCACAATCCAGCTAAGGTGTTTATGGGTGATACTGGCTCCCTAGCACTAGGAGGAGCACTAGCTACAGTAGGTATCTTGACCCAAAATCTCTGGTGTTTATTTATCCTTAGTGGTTTGTTCTTTGTAGAATGCCTATCTGTAATTCTCCAAGTTAGCTACTTCAAATACACCAAGAAAAAGTATGGCGAAGGTAAGCGTATTTTAAGAATGTCACCATTTCATAACCATCTTGAACTCTCTGGCTGGTCAGAAACCAAGATTGTTGGAGTGTTTTATATAATTAACGGAATTCTTGCTTGTTTGTGTTGTGCTCTCCATACTGGTATTTAACTGTTCGTTACCAATCAACCAATGACCAGTGACCAATGACGAAAGATGCTTGCCAAAAGTTTCCGTAATTGTACCCGTCTATAACGGAGAGGCTGATTTACCTGCACTAATCAGCTGTTTACTAGCTCAGAGCTATCCAGCTGAAGCAGTAGAATATCTGTTAGTGGATAATGGTAGCTGCGATCGCACTGCTGTCATTATCCAAGAGGCGGTATCTCAGAACAAAAGCCTCCACTACCTACAAGAGGTTAACATTCAAAGCTCCTATGCAGCTCGCAATGCTGGTATTAGAGCTGCTCAAGGTCAAATAATCGTTTTTACCGACGCTGATTGTCGTCCCCAGCAAAATTGGCTAGAACTTCTGATCATTCCCTTTAATAAACCTAGCATCGGTATTGTCGTCGGTGAGATTATTGCTTTACCTGGTAAAACCCTACTGGAAAAACATGCTGAACGCCACCAGGTTTTATCTCAGCAGCATACCTTAGCACATCCCTTTTGCCCCTACGGACAAACCGCTAACCTAGCAATGAGGAGACAGATACTGGAAAAGGTGGGATTATTCCGTCCCTACTTAACCACTGGCGGTGATGCCGATATCTGCTGGCGCATTCAACAGCAAACCGACTGGGAACTAGATTTTGTCCCTACTGCAATTGTCAAACATCGCCACCGTTCTACCCTCACAGAATATGCAAGTCAGTGGCGTCGGTATGGTTGCTCTAACCGCTATTTATATGAACTACACGGTGTCGATTTGATGATGGAACTAACGACACGACAATATTTCCATCGTCTCAGTCGCTGGCTACTGAAGGAATTACCAGTCAATAGTATCAAAGCGATTGCCAACAAAACTCCTTCCATCGATATCGTTGGCACACCAATTGGTCTTTTTGGTGCTTGGACACGCGCTGCTGGGCAAAGAGAAGCTCAGTTACCTGATGAGGCTAGAGAAATTGCTCGGCTGGATTATGATTCTTCTAGTTTAGACAAGGATCAGCCTAAGGAATAATAGATATCTCCAATAATTATGCTATAACTCCTATGCTACTGTGCCAAAATTCGAGTTTCTGGAGATGTCTAAAGGACTTCCAAATTCCCATCTGCTTTATTCTTTACATTTTTTCCATAAACTATCTTTAAGTTAATTTCAGTTAATTTATGTTAAGATAAACCAAATAAAATATAGCTTCTTAACCAAATCCTAATTTTATCATTTATAGAATTAAAACAAAAAAGCAGTGATTCAGATCACACAAATATAATGTTTCTGATCACACAAATGTCATTACTATAAACAAAAGACTCTTGATTAGCATCATAATTGTTGTTTTAGAGAGCAGCTGTACCTAAAAAAACAAATAATAAAATTAATCAATTTATAATAGCTTGCCATTCTGGACATAACCATATAGTTAGAAAAAAATTGCTAGAAAAATAGACACAATTTTGCCTATTTAATTTCAGGATAATTACAAAAATAATAATAAATCAAGGATTTTTGAAATGTATCAACAAGCCAAAGAGTCATTAAATCATTACCTCTATAAAGGCTTCCCGATTCTTTTTTCTCAACAATCTGACTGGCAAAATAATAGAGTACTCTACGGTGTCTCTATTGAAATGCCTAGAGGAAAAGGTTTTATTACTGTTGGCGTTTTTGACAATTTTGGAGTAGCAAAAATTGAGGCTAAGAGATTAATTGATAGTTTCCAAACAGCAAACATCTTAGCAGAAATTAATTAATTATCTACTCTTTTTGAGACTCAATCTACTTGTTTTGCTCCTAATCTAGCCAATCTTCAAGTTTAGAGCATTTGTAATTCACACTTTCTACAGATTTATGAATATTTTTTCTGTAGTCTTTTTTACCACTAGGCTTTGTTTCTGGACGGTATAAGTGGGACTTCTGAAATTGCCTAGAAGAAGATGATGAAGGCTGGGGTCGAGATTTAGTAAAGGAATCTCTTGGTTTCAGAGTTGGTCTTCGTAAAGAGCGCAACTGAGCATGAGCTTCATTGATTTCTTGCAGCTTGTAGTGAGCTTTCTTTTGTAAACGAGGGTGACCCGCAAAACGGTCAGGATGCCATACCCAGGTTAAATCGAGGTAGCCCTGATGAATCTCCTCTGGTGAAGCTTCTGGTTCCAAATCAAGGACTCTGTAGTATTTCTCTGTTTTTAGCATCTACAACATCCTATAGTGACAAGTATACAGTCAACAGAACTTAGTAATTTAAGTCTGAAGTGACTCAGGGTATGGAAAAGCAAAAAAAACACATCAGTTTAGGAAAAATATATTTTGTAGTCTTTCTGTAACTTAAGTTCACGGTCTTACTTAACATAATTCACAGCATTGTTGACATTTCTTAGATAATTCAAGGTCATGCACAAATAGTGTGAATTTTAAGAAGATTTTCCTAAAGAAAACCTAAAGAAAATCTCAACACTCCAACAACTGGGTTTCTTTGAGAGACTAGAAGAAGGGCAAATGCATTTGCCTCAATTAGTCCTAGTTACCTCAGATCTAGCAAGCATGAAGCTGACAACACGAATTTCTCAAGTTTCCCCTTCCCTAACCCTCGCAATTTCTGCTAAAGCCAAAGCAATGAAAGCAGAAGGCTTGGATGTTTGTAGTTTCAGTGCTGGAGAGCCGGATTTCGACACACCGGAACATATCAAAGCTGCTGCTAAAGAGGCTTTGGATACAGGGAAGACGAAGTATGGGGCAGCCGCTGGGGAACCACGATTGCGGGAAGCGATCGCACGGAAACTAAGAGAAGAAAACGGTCTTTGCTACGAAGCTCAGCATATTATCGTTACTAACGGCGGCAAACATTCCCTATTTAATCTGATGCTGGCGTTAATTGAAGCCGGAGATGAAGTTATTATTCCAGCTCCCTATTGGCTCTCCTATCCAGAAATGGTGAAACTTGCTGGTGGCAAACCGGTGATCGTCCCTACATCTCCCTCTTCTGGCTACAAAATTACTCCTGAACAACTACGCTCAGCGATAACTCCCCAGACTAAACTGTTCATCCTCAATTCTCCTTCTAATCCCACTGGCATGGTTTATACTCCAGCAGAAATAAAAGCGTTGGCAGAGGTAGTGGTAGAGCAGGATATTTTGGTCGTCTCTGACGAAATTTACGAGAAAATTCTCTACGATGGTGCACAACACCTGAGTATTGGTGCTGTAGGACCAGAAATATTTGAGCGCACAATTACCAGCAATGGATTTGCTAAAGCCTTTTCCATGACAGGTTGGCGTCTGGGTTATCTAGCAGGTCCTCTAGAGTTAATTAAGGCAACAACAATTATCCAAGGTCACAGTACCTCTAATGTCTGCACCTTTGCTCAGTATGGTGCGATCGCAGCTCTAGAAGGTGGACTAGACTGTGTAGAACAGATGCGCCAAGCCTTTGCTCAGCGACGAGAGGTAATGTTTGAGCGTCTGCAAGCTATTCATGGACTTAGCTGCCCCAAGCCAGATGGAGCTTTCTACCTATTTATCGATATTAGTCAGACAGGTCTAAAATCCCTAGATTTCTGTAACAGATTACTGGAATCTCAGCAAGTTGCTGCTATTCCTGGCATTGCCTTTGGTAACGATAATTGTATTCGTCTCTCCTACGCCACAGATCTAGCTACGATTGAGAAGGGGATGGAGCGCATCGATAAGTTTGTGCGAAGTACCTTTTAACTTTTCCTGGCTCTGAAGAAACACGCTCAAAGCTAATGGCTAATGGCTAATAGCTAATCTCTGAAGAAACACCGAGTCAGGAGTCTCCGAGTCAGGAGCCAGGAGGAAAGAATTTTTGATAAAAGTTTCTTTCATGCGTAGCGGTCAGTGCGGCGCCAATTGGGGGGCTCTGAAAAAATCTGGATTCTGAAACGTTGTTACGTATGGATGGAGCTTGAATTAAAAATTAAAAAGGACAAAGCTATGAGATATAAAAAAATCTTGGCGGCAATTGACTGCTCACCTCAAGCACCAGCAGTGTTTGAACAAGCTTTGGAAGTAGCTAAACAAGAAAAAGCTTCTCTCATGCTGTTTCATTAAACAATATCGAAGAATTAGGGAATTTAGGGGGCGTAATAACACGTTTTATCTCATCCGGATTTGGTGTAACACGAATGAGCTGATTGAGAAATTCTTGTGCAGCAATTGAAGAAGAACAATTTTGGCAAGTTATATGAAGGTTCAATCTGTTCAGTTAAAGTATTTCAAGAAATTTCGTAATCCACCAGTATTTGATTTCACTGATTCAGAAACTGGATTGGCACAGGATCTTATAGTTCTTATAGGAATGAATGGTGCAGGAAAAACCAGTTTATTGCAAGCAATTGCAGCAACACTAGGAGCAGCAACTGGGCGATTGCAAACAGTATCGGACTTAGAATGGACAGGATATAACTATGAACTACTAGGAAATAATTGGGGGCAATTTGAGCCAGAAGTTAATATAAAAGTTCAGTTTTCTGCCCAAGAAATTCAAGCAATTCATGAGTTTTATCAGAAACTGCAAGAGATGGGACGGAATTTACCGATTCCCCCTGCTGAAAATAATCTTGTTTCCCTTCGATGGAATGGTGAGCGTGTTCAAGCAAGCACAGATGCAGAGTTTTTCCAATTTAAGGGGCGAGAATATGCCAAGCAGTTACTTCGCAAAGAAGGCTTTGAAGTGTTTGAAAGAGCTGGAACTATCCTGTGGTACACAGAGCAGAGAACTTCAACGAGTTTAACTACCGAGGATTACAATCACAAGAAGCTTGAAATCACCGATGATATTTTACGTGATCGCCTGTCAAAGTGGCGACAATTCCATCAGGATGTTCAACCTGGAGGACGAATTAAGCAACTGCGTCCAGGGCAAAAAGATTTGTATGCTGAAATTGAACAAGCTTATCAAGCAGTTTTTCCCAAGCATAGTTTTGAAGGTCCTGTTCTACGAGAAAAGGTGATTGATATTTTAAGTGAACCTTGGTTTTATCTCTATGATGGTAGAAATCAATATGAAATTTCTGAAATGTCTGGGGGGGAGCGTGCAATTTTTCCAATACTCATGGATTTTGCTAGTTTGAACATTCATAACTCAATCATCCTGATTGATGAACTCGAATTACATTTACATCCGCCAATGCAACAAGCACTACTCAGAGCATTACCTGAATTGGGCAAAAATAATCAGTTTATTATTACCACTCATTCTGATTATATAGAACAACTAGTACCTGAAGCATATATTGTTAGATTAGAGGTGTAATTGTGACTGTTGTTAGTGGAAAAAAAGTAGTTTTCTGTGAAGGTAAGCAAATTAGCTTAGATTATAGGTTGCTTAACAGAGTCGTTGAGAATTTAGGTAGTGATCAGCCGACAATTATCCCTACAGGCGGTAAATTTACTTTTTCAATCTTTGCCGAAGGATATTTTTTCCCTAACGAACTAGAATACCAACAATATATTTTTTTCCGTGATCGAGATTTTGATACTGCTCCTTCTGAAGATACTAAACTCCTTCCGTTAGTCAATGCACGAGATAAGATATTTGCTTTCTCAACTCATCGTGCTTGTGTTGAAAATTATCTTCTTGATGCTAAGTTAATTCATTTATATTGGTCTTCAAAATATATAGAGAAACAAGAAAATTCTAGTTCTAAATGGGGACATAAAAACTCCCCTGGAGTTGAGAATATTGCTAAATGGATTGAAACTAGTGCAGAGAAACTGCAAAACTATCAAGCTGTACGATGGGCTTTGGCTGATTTGCTACAAATGAGCACAGCACGAGCACAACTTAAAACTACATGGACAGGTGGTAGTGGTAAACTCCCTTCTTCACTTACTCAAGAAGACTGTCAAAGTAGGGCTATAGAATTGATTTGCGAGTTTAGGAAAATTGTTGAAATGGTCACTGAGGAGAGTTTTGAAAAAAGTCTTGACAAATATCAAAACCAGTTTAATCAGGCAGAATTTTGGACAAACAAACAATATTTAATTTGGTTTCATGGCAAAGATCTTAAAAAAATGATGCAAAAGCAAGAGTTGAGTTATATTTCTTTAGATAAATTTTTTAATTGGGCAATTACTCAGCTTGATATCACTCAGCATTCTGATCTTATGGAGCTACGAACAAGGATTGATCAGCTATAGCGATTTTTATCAATGGATAATGGATAATGGATAATTGATAATTGATTAATTTGGTCTAAGACCTCTTCATTTATGAAGAAAATAAAAAGAAAATATTTTCCTGAAGTTCAATCCTCTTCTTTCAAGGAGAGGTAATTATCCATTATCCATTGTTCATTATCCATTGTTGAATTGGATGGACACAATTATCCAGTCCGATAGGAGTGTAAGCGATAAAGATTAGAGCTACCCATTGGAAAACCGCTATATTTTCATGAGGACTGCCTTCTTGTACTAGCTAGAGGATGAGTTAAAAAAGCTTCCACTGTTTGGTTAAAAACCTCCGGTTGCACTAAAAATGGCCAATGATTACCGGTAACTTGACAGATACGTAGGTTTTTCAGGTAAGTTTTGTAGGGTTTTAGTTGCCCTTCCTTGCGGTTAAAACCCGTTTCTGGAAGCACAAAGAGAGTAGGAATGTCAATAGAGTCGGTAAGACCATCTACCCGCATCACTTCCTCAAAAATCTGATTGCGAGCTGCGACAGTAAACTTGCTACCCCAACTGCCATTAGACTTTTGCTCAATTCCCGTTTGGAAAACTTGCTGTTGCCAGGGACTCCAACCCTGATATTGCTTTAACTGACGCGCTTGCTCTTCGGCTTCTTCGTAACTAGCAAATGGTCCCATACCTTTGAGGAAAGACAAGAAGCGGTACAGGAGTGGGAAGGTAACCTTGAGCCAGCTGGGCATCCGACCGATGAAAATTGGGTCTACCAGAATCATACTCCGGAAACTTTCTGGATGTTGCTTGGCCCAGATAGGCAACAATTTTCCTGTCCAGGAATGACCAACTATATCAGCAGCAGACCAATTGAGGTGCTTCATTAGAGCTTCTAAATCTGCGATCGCATCGGCAAAGCGATAATTTTGCTCAGGTTTACTACTTTCCCCATGACCGCGCATATCTGGTGCAACAATATGGTAGCGATCGCTAAGGTAATTCCCTAAATTAGACCAAACTAAAGCATGATCACCTAACCCATGCAATAACAGTAAGGGTTCCTGAGATTGGTTCCATTCTAAGTAAGAGAGTTGGATATTTGGTAAAGATAAGGTTTTACGTATAGGTGTCATGGGGAATTTAGAATTTAGAATTTAGAATTGAAAATGGGGAATGGAAGAAGAATCAGTTCTTATCCCTTTAAGCAATTAACAGAGTAAGTAAACAGAGAAATAGGGCTTCTGTCCATTCCACTACTGCTCCATAACTATCACCGGTATGTCCTCCTAACTTACGGTAAAACCAAGCGCCAGTGAGAAAAGCGATCGCACTTCCTCCTACTATCATTGCTAATGATATCGACCATAGACTTCTGTCCAGCCACAGCAGTAATCCAGAAGGAAATAACACTAGACCAAATCCCAACAAAATATCTTGGGGGGTACGAATGGTTTCTTTGTGAAATGCACCCTTACCTGTAGGTTTGAGATAGGGATAAAGAGCGATCGCGACTACTTGACCCCAGCGCCCCCAACCTGCAGCCGCTATCAATACTAACCATCGGTGAGCCATCAAGTCTGTCAAAGCAGCAGTTTTTAATAATAACAAGGCGATCGCCGCCATTGCGCCAAAAGCACCTGTGGCACTATCTGCCATTACCTCCAAACGCCGGTGAGGGTCTTGAACTGCTAAGCCATCGGCTGTATCCATAACCCCATCCAGGTGTAGTCCTCCCGTTAAGGCAATCCAACCGACAACAACTAAACTACTCCTAGTCAACACTGGCATACCCAACTCTTGCAAGCCAGCATCGAATATTCCCAGTATTGCTCCCATTAGTAATCCAACTAGCGGTGCCCAACGGGCAATGCCTTTTAACTCCAATGGCCAGTTAACTGGAATTGGGATCGACGTATAGAAGGTAATTGCACCGATAAAAGACAACCATAGTTGACATCCCCATCGCATCAATTTTCGCAAGGTAAACAGTTTCATGGGGAACCTGTAGTAAAAAATTGCGTAGATTATCTTAAGAGCCTGTGAACAGCTACAGAATCTTGGGATAGTATTGTCTCATACCCTACTGTCATACCCTACACTGTAGGAGCAGCAAGTTACCTGTATCACCCAGGTATTTAAGGTAGATTCGTGTAATGTTTTTGCATGTTTCCATCTTTATAATTAGTTTGTTGCAGAGTTTATGCTTGCCTTAAATTTTGCAATATCTAGAGCCAAACACTTGGTTTATAATGTAGGGTTCCCACAAAGCGGTTAAATTAATCCTTTGACCGGGCAATATTAGTCCCGTTTGCATCATCGGCTGTTATCCATGAGTTATCATCAATCTCAGCACCAGATCCCTGCTCCTTGCATCATCGACAGTGGCATCATTGTCAATAAACAAGATATGGGACAGCTGCTCACTACCCTGAGTCGCGTCCGCTATGTTCATAGGATCGATGGCAAGGTACAAAGCGAGGGGGAAGGGTATGTAATGAAAGTTTTTGCTGACCCCCACCGCTCTACTCTGATTGCCAATCAGGCAATCTACCTCAATGTGCAAAGTTTTGATTATTTGCAGTTGAGCCAGTCTCCAGCAAAAGAAGCTTACTTTGACTTGATTCAAGACAATCGTCAATTACGGCTCATTCCCCTATTAAGTCCTCTGCAAGAGGAGTGTTCACAGCAATTTAATGTTGACGCTCTCGAAGCAATGGTGACCCAGGTACTAAGTGCTAAGTGGGATGTGCAAATAGATGAGGATGGTGATTGTCCTTTCTAGAGCTGGAAAGTACTAGGTACATAGAAAGTATTAAATTATGAAGTGTAAAGGATGAAACTATACTAGCTCCGGTGCTTTAATTATTTGTTTCACGATAATTGTTGTTTTTTTATGTTTATCCCTAACACTTAAACCTTTCTTTGTAATCCCTTATTCCTGAAGAGCTTTGGAGCAAAAGAAAAATAAATTTTCGTTTCATTGTCAGGCATCCTGTAGTCGGACAAAAGCCCGTGCTGGTGTTTTTGTGACACCTCATGGTTGGGTAGAAACACCCAGGTTCATGCCAGTTGGAACTATTGCAGCTGTCAAAACCCTAACGCCAGCTCAGCTAAAGGCAGCTGGAGCACAAATGGTCTTGGCTAATACCTATCATCTCCACCTACAACCGGGAGAAGGAATCGTGCAGCGAGCAGGTGGATTGCACCAATTTATGGGTTGGCATGGACCAATTCTGACTGATTCTGGTGGTTTCCAAGTATTTAGTTTAAGTCAGCTGCGCACAGTGACAGAAGAGGGGGTGACTTTTCGTTCTCCTCGGGATGGACGGATGATTAATCTAACCCCAGAGCGTTCAATTGAGATTCAGAATAGCCTAGGGGCAGATGTAATAATGGCATTTGATGAATGCCCTCCTTACCCAGCAGAGCGATCAGAAGTGGAGCTGGCAACTGAGCGTACTTACAGATGGCTCAAACGCTGTATTGAGGCTCATCAACGTCAAGAGGAACAAGCACTATTTGGTATTGTTCAGGGGGGTGTTCACCGAGATTTGCGTCGAGCAGCTGCGGAGTCTTTGGTATCTTTGGATTTACCGGGATATGCCATTGGTGGTGTCAGCGTAGGTGAACCAGCTGAACTGATTGATGACATTGTCAAAACAACTACCCCTTACTTGCCAAAAGATAAGCCTCGTTATCTAATGGGTATTGGTACTTATCGAGAAATGGCAAGAGCGATCGCAGCGGGAGTAGATTTGTTTGACTGTGTAATTCCCACCCGCTTAGGACGTCACGGTGCTGCCTTAGTACAGGGCGAACGCTGGAATTTGAAGAATGCTCGGTTTAGGGAAGACTTTACCCCCCTAGATGCTACTTGTCCTTGTTACGGCTGTCAGAACTTCACCCGTGCTTATCTTAATCATTTGGTTCGATCCCGGGAAATCCTCGGCTATATGTTGCTCTCCTTGCACAACGTTACAGAGCTAATTCGCTTTACCCAAAGCATTCGGGAAGCTATTTTATGCGATCGCTTCGCCACAGAATTTGCTCACTGGTTATAACCCCAAACAACTGCTCAGTTTTGAGCAGGTTCTATGTTAAGATACTTTTCAATTATGAAAATTGTGTTGAAAAGGTAGACTCAAATATGGAAGCTGCATTGCTGTTGGCAAAACTGCCGGAAGCCTACTCTATTTTTAGTCCTTTAGTAGACGTTCTGCCAGTAATTCCTGTTTTCTTCTTACTGCTGGCTTTCGTCTGGCAAGCTGCTGTGGGTTTTAAGTAAATCCTCGACTTACCGTTATTGTAGGGACACCTACGATTGGTGTCTCTATATTCTACCCTGTAGGGGCGGGTTCGCCAGGCATCAAACAAATAGACAAGTCAATATTGTGAACCCGCCCCGCAATGCAAGGGGCGGGTTTAGTTAAGCTATCGTTTTGTTGCCAAATTTTAGGCGAACCCGCCCCTACAAACCTAACATCTAATACCTAACAAATGCTGGACAGCAGTAAGTAAGTCAGTGTAGATGTAAGTCGGTTCAAATTGGTAGAGGTAAGAAAAAGAACGAATGCCACAAGTAAGGGCGATAGTAGGCAATGAAAGCGCTTGAGCTGCGACGATATCCGCTTCTGTATCCCCCACCATCCAAGCAGATGTTGGTTGTTCAGATAATAGCGATTGTTCCTCAATTGCCTGTTTTAGTAATTGCCTTTTAAGATCAGTATAGTTTTGATAAGCAGCTAGGTGATCGCTAGTTCCGTAAATGCCGCTAAACAGACGAGTCAAGCCATAATTTCTCAAGATTTGTGTAGCTTGTGACTGAGAGCGCAAAGTTACTAATACTATTTGTACACTTCGAGAATGGAGCAAAGGTAATGCCCAACTCACTCCTGGTTGGAGTTTATCTTTATGTAATAAAGCTGGTTGATTGACTATCTCAACCACACGTCCCAAAAAGAAGTTGATTTGCTTTTCAAGTAAGCCTGAGTTCTTAGCAATTTCTACATCGGGGACACGATTGCGCTTCATTTGCCAGAATTGCTGTTTGCTCAGAGGAGTGATGGTTAAGGTAATGTCTTGAGCTTGGTAAAAAGCTTGGGTATCAGCCAGTGCTAGTTGATAAGTAGTGTAATAACGACGGGAAACATCGATAATCGGACCATCAAAGTCACAAAATACTGTCAGCTGTTGCGATCCAAGAACATGGTTTTGATGTCGGTAGTATTGAGGTGGTTGCAGGTTTGAGGCAGCAACGCAGTTCATTGAGTAATGAGTAATGAGTAATGAGTTAATTATCCCTCAATACTCATTATTTGGGCTGACACTCACTGAATAGAAAGATTAAGATCGAACAAACACTATTTAAATTATCCTGCCTAAATTCAAGATGAAACTCCCAGAAAATCGAGTTCCTGAAGATCAAGCTCAGGAAGTATTTACCCGAGCTGCTAAATTGTATGCTGAGCATAACCAGAGTTATTCTGTAAAAGAGTTGATGGAAGCTGGAACAGAAGCCCAAATTCCACCGGAGTTTATTCAACAAGCGGTTGAGCAGCTCGAGTTAGAGAAATCTTCTACTTCCATGCTGCAGAAAAAGCGTTCTCAGTTATTGATGACTAGCCTGGCAATTGGTTTACCTACCATTTTGGCCTTCGGGTTAGGGGGATGGTTCATTGCTAGAAAGGCAATAACTTCCCCAGTAGAACAAACACCAGTAACCATCTCACAGACAGATCCTAACTTAGTGAGTGGCGCTCCCTTAGGAGGAACTAACTTGAAATGTAAAAATATCAATCTCGAAGAAAACCTGAGTGGTAGAGATTTGAGGAATGCTGATTGTACTGAAGCAGATTTGGCTGGCGCTGATTTGAGTGGTGCTAATCTCACTGGAGCCAATTTCAGTCGTGCTGACTTGGATAATGCTAATCTCAGTGGAGCTAATCTTAGTCCTGCGGATTTAACTGACGCAAACTTAGCTAATGCAGATTTGAGTGGTGCTAACCTCCAAAGAGCAAACCTGAGTAAAACAGATTTAGCTGGTGCTAACCTCACTGGAGCGAATCTCCAGAATGCGGATTTGGCTGAAGCAGATTTAACAGGAGCAGACCTGACGGGAGCTAATATGAAAGGTGCCAAGTTCAATAATGCAACTATGCCTGATGGCTCTGTTCGGCGTTAAGTCAGAAATGGAAGTTGGCGGTTACTCGAGCGCGAATATTCATGTAGCCAATTCTCCTTAACAAAAACTTTAGCACCAGGTGCATCTGCTTTGTTGCTATACTGGTAAACTGAACTTATGGCGGCATAGCCAAGTGGTAAGGCAGGGGCCTGCAAAGCCTTTATCCCCAGTTCGAATCTGGGTGCCGCCTTGGAGTTTATCAATAAAAATATCCTAAGCTTAGACGCATTCACCGAAAGCGGCAGGAAGCACATTCCTTAAGGGATGGGAGAGATAGCCGCCCGCTGCTTGGTTGTTGTTTGTTTTTTTACAAACAACCAACAACAAATAACAAATAACAAATAACACGAAATCCCCCGTACTTTAGCCGGGAGATGAGTTAACTTGCATGTTTTGGACGGGCGAGACGCCCATCCCACAAGAAACTGATGATTGAACTTGATGCAAATTAGGTCACCAAATGATCAAAACCATCTACACTAATCCTGGCAACTATTTGCGTCCGCTGCTGTTGCAAAATCTGCTTAAATTTCTCCTCACCTAACCTGCCTCGCAGAATTGCCACGAGATTGGCAGCCTGTTGCCACTCCTTCGCCTGTTTTTGCTCCAGTAGATACATCCCTAAGCAAGCGTGAACAACAGCAGCTGAGAGTTGATTGAGTTGATAAATTGCCTCAGCGATTGCCGCATGACTTAAGCCTTCTAATTCAAGATTGCCGATTCTGGTTGATAGGTTAAGACTTGTCTCTAAATAGGATTTCGCCGTACTGGCTTGGTTGGAGATCAGATGTGCGATTCCCAATCCTAGGGCACAGAATACCTGCGAGAGCAAATCTTGGTGTTTTTCCGCTAACTTTAACCCCCGCTCAAGCCTTTGGCTGCAAGGCTCGAGTTCTAATGCTGTAATATGTTCATTTTGTTGCGCTTGACGAACCTCTGCATACCCCAAATTAGCGATCGCATTTGCTTCTCCAAGGGAATCACCGATCTGGCGCGATAATAGCAGTGCCCGTTGCCCATAATCAATGGCTTCTGAAAATTCACCTTGACTCAAATTCAAGCGACTTAAATGATTGAGATTGGCAATTTCGCAGGTTTGATCAGAAGCTTCACGAGCTAAGTTAAGTGCCTCTTCATAAAAAGATTTGGCTTGCTCACGATTGCCAATCCACTGTTGAGAATAGCCTAATATCGTCAAAATCCGTGCCTTCTCCTGAGTTTTAGCGATCGCTTTTAGGGGTTGATCCAGATAAGCAATCGTGTCGCGAGAGTTTTCACCAGAAAAGGAAGCGAACACCCCTCCGTATAAAGGAAAATTATCCCGTTGAGCAAAGGCACGCAGAATCTGTAAGGTAATTTGGAAGCAAGCACGAGAGAGGCGATGACGATCTGATTCTGGCAGCTGTTGAGCTTGCTCGAACCCCTTACTCAGTTCGCTCCAGACAATAGCAAAGGCAAGGAAGGTTGCTGCTGCTAAATTACGTCCTGCCTGAAAACTGTACGGTTGCTTGTCAAACCATGCCACTAGACCATTCTGCATTCCTCGTAGCAATACCATCAATTCCACCCAAGCACTTAAATCTACTGTGGTTTTTTCTCGTGCTAATAAGAGTGCAGATTGATTGAGTGCTTGCCCTTGAAAGAGCATTTTGGGTAAGGGACGATTAACGTGATTTGCCCAATAATTCCAGGGGTTATTGGCTCCTGATTTTCCCCCAAATCCGAGATTTTTTCCAGGATTGCCATACAGCCACTCAACCAAATGAAGTTCTATGGCGGTGTAGGTGGACAATCCTTGTTTAAGTCCTGTCGCTAGACTACGTAGTTCACCCACCGTCGTATCATCTGTGTCAGATGCTTGAACTTGCTCTAGCTCTTGTGCTAGTAGTTCAATATCTTGGCGATTGAAGACACAAGTTTGATTGGGATCCAAGATTTGCAACAAAACACAAATGCGATCGCGAGCATCAGCGTTTATCAGTTGAGCTATAGCATCATTACACACTTCTTGCCTTTGCTGTGTTTGCTGATATCTCTCCCAGGCATCCTCTAGGGTACGAAGTGCACGCCTTTGACGCTCAGCTTTTGCCTGTTTTAGCTCATCGGTTTCAACCTCAAGTTTGTGTTGAATGATATTTACTTGTTCGATTAAACATCGCTCAAAAATTTCACCGGTTCTAGGCTCTAATTGTTCTACCAATTGCTTATAAACATACTCTTTAGAACGAATTTTTCCCTTGAGTGTGTCCACAATAATTTGATTAATAAAGGCTGAGTAGCGATCACTCAAGGATAAAGGGGCGGAGTTTTGAGCAGGAGACATCTCTCTATTCAGGATGATTGTGAGATTCTCAAATCTTAGCTTGTTCTGGAAAAGTTAGCAGTATTAAGACTTTTACTACCAACTAATTGAGATTGAGGTATTGTTCATCTTCTATGGTAATCACTGAACCAGCCAACGTTTCTTGAGCTAAATCTTCTGAGTCAATAACTTGCAACAGCTTAACCCAGTCATTCCTCATTAGAGTCATTTAACAACTTGGCTACTCTTTCCTTAATCATAAGGTGTCGTTCCACCCCTTCATAGGTATACCGATTGTAGCCATTGCGCTCAATAATAGTGTCTAAATTGCTAAGACGCTCATCTATGTCTGGGTGGGTTGAAAGCCAAGCAAAAACTGGACGCTGGCGTTCTTTCTCAGCAAGGGTCATCATTAGGTTGTATAGTCCATCTGCTGCATAGCCACTCGAAGCAAGAATCCTACTGCCAATTGCATCTGCTTGACGCTCCATATCACGGCTGTAATCAAGAACAATCAAATTAGTAGCAGTGCCTCCATAAGGTATATATTGACCAACATTAGCAATGAGGTTACCCCTCATAACCAGCTGGAAACCATGAGATAATACCGCATGGGCTAATTCATGGGCTAGTAAACCAGCTAACTCTGCCTCAGAATTCGCTTTCAAAATTGCACCAGCGTTAATAAATATCTTGCCTCCTGGTAAAGCAAAGGCATTGAGTTGGTCATCCATCACCAGATAAAACTCATATTCAAACTCATCCCTACCTGCTACAGTCGCAAGTTTGTTGCCCACTTCCTGTAGATATGCCAACACCTCTTCATCTTCTAGCATCGGCAGTTGTTCCTGAGCTTGATCAGCAATCTGCTCCCCGATTGCTGATTCTCCCATCAGCATCAATCTTGTTGTCTGAATAGCAGAAAATGGACCGGCAATATTACCAGTGAGCACAAAGCCCACTACACCCAAAATTCCATTGGTGATGGCATTTCCCCTGAGTTCACTGCGTAGTTGTGACTGGTGTTTTTCGAGATATTCATCTGCTAGAGTGACAAACTCCTCAGAATGGGGATGATTGAGATTGAATAGAGCAAATTGACGAGCTGCCAGAGATGCTTCCAACCACTGTTGTGCTTCTACTTGAGCCGAAATTTTCGCCTTCAGTAATTCCGAATGATGAGGATAGAGACTGGAAGCTCGCTCTAACAGCACTAAAGCCTCTTCTTCCCGCTCATAATCCTTGAGTGCTTGGGCATAGTGCAAATAACCAGGAATAAATGCCGGCTCCTGCTCTACTAAAAATTGAAGCGGTACCAGAATAGCTGTTTCCAGTTGCAGTTTTGTACCCTCCTGAAACTCACGCCAATATACTGAGCCCACCGGCGAAAGTTGAGCTGGATCATCAAATGGCTCTGGCTTATCCTCTCTTAGGAGCTCTACCTCCAAAGAGTTTTTGGCTTCATGATACAGCTGCTCTGCTGCCTTAATCTGTCCACTCATATAGAGTCTATCAGCTTCGATTAGCTTCTGCTGTCGTGCAATTTCTTCTGGAGTTAATTTTGGTTGTTCTACTGAATCTTCGGCTTCAGAACTAGGCGTCTTAATCGTTTCTGTTGTTTCCTCTACTGTTTCCTGAGGTTTTGCTGGGGATATATCCTCCGCTAAGACAATTGAAGCTCCGTCTGATAGCAGGATGCCCAAAGAAATTAGCAGTGAATTCCAGAAGAGTTTCATGAGCACTTTTCAAAGATTACTAGTAGAAGAAGAGAAGAAGTAACGGGAATTGAACAGGGAAAAGGGGAAGAGTGAACGGAGAAAGGAAAAATTTGTCACCTTTTCCCTTTAAACTGTCCCAAACCCCAAAGGGGCGAGTATAACTGCTAGGAATAAGACAAAGATAATTACTCCCGTATTTCTCTAAGCATAACTACTCTTGAAATTTCCTCTTCTACTTTTCGACTTGATTCACTGTATTATCCACAGGCAGAACTTGTGATACTAGCACTGGGTCATAAATAATAGTGAATTCGGCATGGGGAATTAGTCGGCGGAGAATACGCGCATGAGCTTCAGCATCACCCCGATGACGAAAACGAGCAACTGTAAGCCGCTGCATACTGGGAAGCAATTTGATAATGCACCACGGACTGAGCCTTTCAAGATAAGTCATGAAATCCCTATAGTAGTAATGTTTACAGGTCTTTTGGTTAATGCCCGTTGAATTAGGTTGAAGAGGGTGTGGCGCGAAGCATCGTTATCTTGTGGTTGAAGCACCCAATCGCTGATAGGAGCAGGTTGATAAGTTAGCCGGTAGGATTTGTCATCGGTGACATAGACAGTCCAACTAGGCTTTTTAGGTTGCTTGCGGATGCGATAGCCGCTTTTTTTGAGTACTTCTCGAATAGCAACAATTTCTTGTGCCACACGCCTTCCTTCTGTTGTTTTGAATTTATTCAAGGTTGCTGGCAACTCTCAAAGACTAAAGCCACAATACAAGCAAGATTGGTAGGAAAAAAAGCTCAAAATGATATTTACATTTGAACCATGATCAGCTTTAGCTCTTCCTAAGTCAGAGCCTGATGACTTATGCCAATTTTTGGCAGCATTGATTTCTGCACAGCAAGAACCTGTGCAAAGGGTTTTTGCAGATTTTCTAATAAAGGGGGTAGTTAAAACTGTAGGTTGGGTGTAACGAAGTGAAACCCAACACAGTCTAGTGCAGCGCGGCGGAAATAAGTGACCAGATTGAGATCGATAGAATCCTTACTATATAAGCATTCTTAATTCTTAATTCTGCGCAGCGGTACTAGTCCGATGTTGGGTTACGCTATCGCTTCACCCAACCTACCTATTGCCTTATTTCTCAAGAGCCCTGAGGAGCGCTTTGCACCCCCAATTGAATGGGAGAAACAATTCTCTTACCTATTGCCAGACTTGAAGACTCGGTGTTTATTCAGAGATTAGCCATTAGCAATTAGCCATTAGCAATTAGCCATTAGCTTTGAGCGTGTTTCTCAAGAGCTCAAGATTTCCGTTAAGGCTTGCTTGGCAGTAGGATATTGATACTTAAATCCGTAGCTGGTAGTTTTTTTGGGTAATACCTGTTGACCTTCCAAAACAACTTTGGCTCCTTCTCCCAACAGAGCTTCTAGAGCGAAGCTAGGAACCGGCAACCAAGAGGGACGATGGAGCACTTCTCCCAGAGTTTGACAAAGTTCTGACATCCGGACTGGATTGGGAGCTGTGGCATTAAATATCCCTTCCATATTTGGGCTAGTTAATGCTTCTATAATTAAGTTCACTAGGTCATCCCGATGAATCCAAGAAAACCACTGACGACCGGTACCGATAGGACCACCTGCAAAGAGTTGAAATGGTGGAATCATCTTTGCTAGGGCACCTCCATCTCCTAAGACGATACCAAGGCGCAGAATTACTAAACGGACACCAACATCTTTAACTTGCTGAGCTTCAGCTTCCCAGTCTTGGCAAACTTTGGCAAGGAAATCATTCCCACTAGGACTAGTTTCATCAAAACTAGCAGTTTCACTGGTGCCATAGTAACCGATCGCGGAAGCATTAATTAATACAGCTGGCTTGGGCTCTGCTTCGGCAATAGCTTCGACAATTTTCTTCGTTCCCAGTTTACGACTATCGAAAATCTCCTGCTTGCGTTCTGGTGTCCACCGAGTCTCTGCAATGGGTTCTCCTGCCAAATTTACTACGCCATCACAACCGGCGATCGCTTTTTGCCAATCACCGGATTGGTTAGGAGTGTAGGCAACTATTTCCACATTGGGGAAGGCACTAACTGCCTTGGCTTGGTTACGGGTTAAAATTAGAGGCTGATGTCCTTTGAGAAGTAATTGCTCTACGAGGCGGCTACCTACAAATCCCGTGGCTCCAGTAATTGCTACTTTCATGTTCAGTTGCCTTCACTCCCCTGTAGATTTTTCCTTGTCAGTATACGCCATACCGTTAGTTTCAGCGTAGCGATTCATAAAGCGCATGAACCTTTCCCAGTGTTCTTCCTGTTCAACCTCAAATTCGCAATTGACTCGCTCTATCTCATCCCCTTCTGGACCACCAAAGACAAATTTTAGGGAGGAGGGTGTAACACTAATTACGCCTTCTTCATCAGTTAACAACATAGAATTAGCATATCTTTTGGTAAAGCTATTGAATTTTTCTATAGCTTTTAAGGAATCAAAGGTCATTAAGACTGTCCGGATTCCCGAATTACGCTTCCGCCGTAAACTGACATTACTTAATTCTTCGTAAATCCCTTCAAAAAATTGAATCGAGGGGGTTGGGGAGCTCATGTTAAAGTTTCGATCAGATTAAAGTCAGTATACAAAAGTTAACCCAATTGTGTCCTTTCCATAAAACAATTAGCAATCCGACGAGCTGCTCCAGGCTCACCCATCCGCCGACGTCCATTTTCTCCAATTAACTGTAACCAGTCTGGATCATGCAATAATTGCTCTACAATGCCAGCAACTCCCTCTGGCTGCTGTACCAGAATTAGGGATGGACCTAACAGACGAGTTTGAGCTTCAGCAAAAGCCGGGGTAAATTGGGGGCCATTGCCAGGAATAGCGATCGCGGGTTTTCCTAAGCCAATAAATTGTTCTGTTGCTGTTCCTGCCATAGCAATAGCACAGTCTCCTTGGAGTAAGCAGAGGTTATAGTCATCCTGAGTTAAAATTAAGGTGGCATTTTTGTGCGTAAAAGCTACAGCTGTGGGGTCACTAAGTTTAAGATTAGTAGCTGTAGATTCGATAGATTCTTCTACCCAGCCCTGACTTTCTAAGGTTTCCCGCAAGGTTTCAGGATTTAAGGCTGGTGCGATCGCACTAAGAAACAGTAGTGGTGGTGTGGCAGGACTCGACAAGGTACTTTGTTCTTGGAAAGTATCAACTATACCTGCTACCGCTAAGATAATTTGCTGCCAGTTTTCATAAGCCTCCGGTTCCCTAGAACCAGGTAGAAGGGTGATAATTAGCGATCGCTGCATTTCTTTGACTTCTGCATCCGGGTCATAAAATTTTGGTTCTGGATGCTCTAACTCAATCTTATCCATCATCGGATTACCAAAATCAAAGGCTGGTATTGACCAATGCTTCAATATTTCTGTGGTTAGGGAATCTCTGGGGAAAACTGCTTGGCAACGGGGATGACTCATCAGCCACCGTTCCCAAGGCAAATAAACGGAACCGGACCAACCATCCCAACGGGGACGATTTGGTAAGCGTCCAGATTCATCCCGGATATAGTACTCCGATTTAGCTGTAGCGACGAATGCATAAGGTGCACCACTGAACCAGGCAAATAACAAGGGTACAATATCCCCCACTGCGAGGATGACACCTCCTTTTTGACTCCACCGACGAACAGCCTTTAATTGTGTCCAAGCAAGTTGTAGCAAGCCACCCCGTAAATCTCGCAGCAGCTGACGTCCTTCCATATAAACAAAACCACCCGAAGGCATGGTTCGCACGGTTCCAATAATCGGTACTTCTAGTTGACTATAAGCTCGTCCTTCACCTACTAAGGGTAAAGCTGCCACTTCTGGAGCATTTGGGTGAGCCTGCAATTCTTCTAAAATTCGGACGGCAATGATATCTTCTCCGTGACCATTACTAAGGCACAGCAGCTGCATGATAGTTAATTTTGGCTATTTTGATTGGGTTGGAACAACTACGAATTAGGGCTTGCTGAATAAGTTTATTGGGAGGTGCGTTTTGAAGTAATGAGTTAATTATCCCTCGATTAGCTCTCAGATTTTTTCGATCGTGCAAGGAAATTGTATCTTTTGACTCATCAGCAAGCCCTATATAGGGCTTGCTGAACAAGTGTGGAAGCTATACCAGACTGTGCTTTCAATGATTTTTTACCAAGCCTTGTGCAAGGAAATGGTCTATAGAAGCTTATTTTCCTTGCACTTTTATGGGAAATCCCTGAGTAACCTTGGGGAATGGAAGTGCTCACCCACGAGGATAAATGCTTCATTCCTTCTTACTTGTTACTTTTTACTTGTTACTTGTTACTTATTCAGCAAGCCCTATATAATTCCTCAATCATCGCTTCTGTAAGGACTTCAGTCGGGGTATCAAACAAAATACGCCCTGCTTTAAGACCAATTAGCCGTTGGTAGTGACTGCGAGCCAATTCAATAGCATGGAGACTGCTGACAAGGGTTTTCCCTGTCTCTTGGCTAAGTTGGCGCAACAAATCCATAATCTCCCGCGATCGCTCTGGATCTAAACTAGAGATTGGTTCATCTGCCAGAATTGCTGTAGGATTTTGTACAAGAGAGCGAGCGATCGCGACTCGCTGCTGTTGACCCCCGGAAAGACTATCGGTGCGCTCAAATAGCTTTTCTGGAATGCCTACTTGCTTGAGAGCTTTTGCTGCGGTTTCTACTTCCAAAGGGTAGATTAGTGAAATTGCAGCTTTGAGCAACGACCAACGTCCCAAATGCCCTGCATTAAGATTGTGAATCACCTGTAAGTTGTCTACTAGATGAAATTGCTGGTAAATTGTACCAATTTCCCGGTGAACCTGACGCCGTAATTGCGGACGTAAATGGGCAATATTGCGACCAAGTACCCAAACTTCTCCTTGGCTGGGTAAGAGTGTACCATTGAGTAAGCTAATTAAAGTACTTTTACCAGCTCCAGAAGCACCAACTAATGCCACAGATTCACCAGCAAAAATTTGTAAATTGAGTGCCGTCAAAGCCTGAAATTGTCCAAATTGTTGAGTAACATTTTTCAGCTCAAAGATAGGCAATTTTTCATTATTCATTATCAATTATTCATTATCAATTTTTTAAGATGCTTTTGCCACTATAAAGAAGACTTTGCCGAGAAGGAAGTGTGCTACTGCTTCAGTCACTAAGCTAAAAACTGCAATAAACATGAGATAAATATTCAATACGGTTTCTCCTGTTAAAACAGACACCCATAGAAGTAACAAAATAATGGCACTAGAACTAGCTACAACTAAACTAAAAGCAAAGTCTTCCATCAAAAACAGTTTATAAGCAACAACTCCGGTTATTATTTGAAATGTAGTTAAAATTATTATGCCAATAATGTAGATTTTAATGGCGCCAACAAGGTTGCCTATTTTGTCTGATTCAGCAGGCGAGAAAAAAGCAAATAAACAAGTAAAAGATAAAGCAAAGCCAACTAAAATTACATTGAGAGATTCAAGGAATTTAAGAGATAGATTAGCATCCTGAAATTGGATACGATATTTTAATGTCTTTTGTAGTATCGAGAAAGTATGAGCAGACAATCCATGTCTAATTAATAAAACTATGGCAATAATCAAGGTAGTAGTAAACTGGTCTAGAAAATAATTCCTCAGAAAAATTAGAGTTAAAATAAATAATAAAGGAACAATCAAACCATTACCAAGTATTGATACCCATCCAGAAAAATTTAGTTGCTTATTAATTAATAACATAAAACTGAGCGGTTGGTATTATCTCTTGATTAACCATCATATACTCAATCAGTGTTAGAGTTGAGCAAGGGAGTTGGGCGAAGCATTTGGACAGGTATACACCGGGTCTATATGCTTAAATTATCGCCCAAATGCTTCGCCCCTACTGCTCCTGCCTGATGTTTCTCATCTTCTTTTTCGGCGATTCAATCAATGAATAAATTCTTAATTCTTAATTCGCCGTTAGGCGCTCATTACTTCACAACCAGAATCAATAGACTGATTTAGCAAACCTTATTCAACCCCCTGCCTACAGTGAGATTTCTCGAACTTGTCCTGCAAAACTTTGGTCCTTACTACGGAAAACAGGTAATCAATCTTTGTCCAGAAAGTAAAGATGACTCTCGCTCAATCATCCTCTTTGGTGGTATGAACGGCGGAGGTAAAACTACTTTGATGGATGCCCTTCGCCTTGCCTTGTATGGACACCGAGCTCAATGTTCTACTCGTGGTAATTTGAGTTACAGCGAGTTTCTCACTCAGTCAGTGAACCACAATGCTTCAGCAGTTGAACAAGCTCGTATTGAACTGCTATTTGAACATATCGAAAATGACCAACTGATACAATACCGCATTGTCCGCTATTGGACAAAAAGCCCGAAAGATGGTAAAGACAGTTTAGGAATTCTCGATGGTGAATGGCTTGATGAGGGTTTAACTAATATTTGGGATGAGTACATTGAAAATCTCCTCCCCTTAGGGATTTCTAACCTATTTCTCTTTGATGGAGAACAAGTCAAAGAACTCGCCGAACTAGAAACACCACCCCCAGTTGTAGTTGAAGCTATTCGCTCCCTCCTTGGATTAGAATTAGCAGAAAGGCTAGCAGTTGATTTAGAAATTTTAATCAACCGCAAACGCAAAGCCCTGGCTAGTAAACAAGAACTTGCTAATTTAGAGGATATTGAGCAAAAACTCTCCGAAAAACAAGCGACTTACGAAACTGCGATAGAAGAACAAGCCACTAGTCAAAATAAACTATACGAAGCTAAAGATCAACAGCAACAAGCCTCAGATAAATTTATCTCAGAAGGGGGCAAAATTGCTGCCGAGCATAGCCAACTGAAAACTCAGCTGAATACTTACCAAGCCAATACTAAGCAAATGCGTGAAGGGATGAAGGAATTGGCAGCTGGAATATTACCCCTGAGTTTAATTCAACCCCTTCTGAGCCAAGCTCAGATTCAAGGTAAACAAGAATCCCATGCTTCCCAAGCAAAAATAGGTAAGGATATTTTACAAGAACGGGAGCAACGCCTCTTAGATTTAGTAACCGAGCTCAAATTGCCAGAGAAAAAACTGGCTAAGATTCAAGAATTCCTAGCTCAAGAAAATCAACTACTAGAGCAAGCAGCAGCAAACCAGGAAAAGTCTTGGTTGGGAGCTGATGGTGAAACTCTCAATTATCTAGCTAATTTACTCAATCATTATTTCCCACAAGCTAACCAGCTAGCTCAAGAACAATTAAAAAAACTCCAAAATTTAGAGGCAGAAGTTGACGCTACAGAGAGACAATTAGCAGTAGCAGCTTCACCAGAAGCTTATCAACAGCTAGAGAATAATTTAAGACAGGCTCAAACTCAACTTGCCCAAGCTCAAGCTAACTGTGAATTAGCTAGACGTAGGGTTGATGAATTAGACATTGAAATTAAACAAATTAGAAAAGAACTAGCAAACTATGGAGAGGAAAATATTGACCGCAAAAATAATGAGCATATTATCAATACTTCAGCTAAGGTAAAACAGACACTCAAACTATTTCGAGAGCGATTAACCTTGAGGAAGCTGAATAAATTAGAACGAGAGGTAACCGATTGTTTTCTTTATCTTCTACACAAGTCAGATTTAGTTCATCGAGTAGCTATTGATACTGAAGCCTTTAGTCTATCTCTCTATGACTTGCAGGGACAACCAGTTCCCAAGCATCGCCTCTCAGCTGGGGAGAAGCAACTCCTGGCTATTGCTTTCTTGTGGGGACTCGCTCGCGTCTCGGGAAGGCAACTACCAGTAGCAATTGATACTCCTTTAGGACGCTTAGATTCTTCTCACAGAACTAATTTAGTGGAACGTTATTTCCCCAATGCCAGTCATCAAGTCATTCTACTGTCTACAGATACCGAGATTGGCAAAGTGGAGGTAGAAAAGTTAAGAAAAACTAAAGCGATCGCGCGAGAATATCTTCTGAAGTATCAACCCACTAAACGTCAGACTATTACTGAACAGGGCTATTTTTGGTAACTCTTACTCCTAAAAAACAAGTCATACCATCTTCCCTTCTGCCCTCTGCCTCCTGCCTTGCTTCTCAAGAGCTACCCAGGAGCGCTTCGCGCCCCCAATTGAATGGGAGAAACAATTCTCTTCCATTAGCCATTAGCCATTAGCCATTAGCCATTAGCCATTAGCCATTAGCCATTAGCCATTAGCCATTAGCCATTAGCCATTAGCCATTAGCCATTAGCCATTAGCCATTAGCCATTAACCATTAGCTGTCATTCCGAAAAACTCTGGATATGTTACCAAAGTTAATGAAATTCCCTTGGAATACCCCCATCCCTTAGCTGGGGATAGCAAATATCAAGACTATTGCCCTGGTGAAACATTCAAAGGAGTTGAGTATTTTACCTCTAGTTTTTCTCGACCTGATGTCAAAGAAGCACCACCAGCTACCTGGGCAAGAGATTGTCCCTGGATGCCTTGGATGAAGTTAGGTTATGGTCATCCTGCTCAATTGAGGTATGAGACTACTATAGCCAGAGTTGAATCCTTTGAGCAGCTAAATCCGAAGTTAGTTAAGCTAGTCAGGGAGAAATTACCCATCTATGAATTTACTCCCGATGAGTGTGATGAACCTAATATGACAAGTATTCTTTACTTTAAGAAGCACTTTGAGTTGTACTTGAAAGGAGAAGTATTTCCAGTAGAAGAAACTGAGTAGGTGTTAGGTGTTAGGTGTTAGGCATTGGTGACAAGTTAAAAGATAGTGCATTTTGTCAACTCCCATATATGGTCCTTGATAGCTCAAAAAACACTATATATGGAAATACCCAAGGGGTTAGAAAAATTGTATTCCTCTTCCTCAGCTCCCTCAGCTCCCTCAGCTCCCCCAGCTCCCCCAGCTCCCCCAGCTTCCCCAGCTCCCCCAGCTCCCTTGACAACGACATTTTTGCTTTAACTTGTCACCATTAGGTGTTAGGTGTTAGGTAGTAGCTATAATTACGTGCGAAACCTTCAAACCTTCTGCCTTGCTTCATTGCTCAACTAGAGTCCAAAAATAACCATCTGGAGCAACAAAGGAAAAACTACGTTCCCCAAACTCGTTGACACAAACGGAGGTAATATTCCGAGCAGTGCTTTTACTTACTCGCCGATGGTAGTCAGCGATATCTCGAACCGCATAGGTATAGAGACAGACGCCAAGGCTACCTGGGCGTGCAAACTTGTGAACATCTTCAACTGGAAGTGCTTCGGGATAGCGAACAATTTTGAGCCTACCGGAGCGTACCTTTTGTAGATCTTCCTTGGAGGAACGGGGATCATCGAAGTTAATGGTAGAGTATTCTTCCCCTGGACCAATTTGAAAGATGTCTCTGCCAGTCTCACTGCTCTCATAGGTACTTACCCACTCTTCATCATTAAACCGCAATAGACCCAGCACTTCGTTGTAAAAACTTACTACTTCTTGGCTGTCGTCCTGAATAACAATTCCTAGATGGGTAAATTGGCTGGTGCGTAGGGGGGCATCTGAATTGATCTTGCCGTAATTTGGCAGCTGGTAGTTGTACCGTTGAAAGATAAATTGACGAGATTGGGGACGAATCAGCATCATTTCTCGCACCCCGATTGGTTGGTCTATAAATGGTTTAAAGGTTTTGCCTGTATCATAAATAACATCCCACATGGGGTTTAAGAAATAGATTTCTTGTCCAGAGGCTTGAGCAAGTTCGGCATGATTAGCGATCGCTAAAACATCATCACTCATCATCGCTCCCCAGCGGTTACCTCGTAAACGCATCTTCCGCATTCCCAGTCCTTGGTTAATCGGCTCCTCCCAAACCATCAGTCGAATCAAACCATGATCTGAATCTTGATGATATAAGCGGATGGCGACAAGTTGCGATCGCACACCATAGAGTGCCTCGGCTTGCTCTGCAGAGAGCTCCCCTTGTACTCCTGTGTGAAAGCCAAATTGTTCCCAATATTTGAGAGCCGAGTTCGGTTGACTGGTACCGATACAGACTTCGTATACGCCGCAGATCTCTTCCCTGGGTGGTGTTGGCTCAGCAGATGCACTGTTGCTTGTCAACGCTCTAACTCCCTAACAAATTTTCCCACTAACTAAAGCTTACAACCAGTTCCCGATGAGGATGAACGGTGCCCAGAATTTAGGGTGGGCATATTTTTTAGCCTCAATCAATTTTCCCTGAGCTATACGCAAAGCTTCAGCTTTACTTACTCCTGAGTTGTGCAAGTTGCGATAAAACTCAGTAACTAAGGTTTTAGTAGAGGCATCGGGAATAAACCAAAGGGATGCAAGGGCACTTCTGGCACCAGCCTGGATGGCAACCCCTGCTAAACCGAGAGCAGCACGATCATCTCCTACGGCTGTTTGACAAGCTGTCAGGGCAAGTAACTCTAAGGAGTTGGAATTACTACTGACGCTGCGGATAGTATCATCTAGCTCTGTGAGGGTGAGCTTCTGATTATTACCTGTCACAAGAAAGGTATCCTCTGGATCCGTACTAAACTGACCGTGAGTAGCAATGTGAATAATTGGGTATGCTGTTTGGTTAAGTTCTTGTTCTAAGCGATCGCGGGTGAAGTCTTCATCCAAAAATTTCTTAGTATCAGGGAATAGAGCTTCAACTTCACTAAGTTCTGATTCTACATTGGGTAGAGGACGAAAATATCTCTCATCATCTAATTTAACTGCTTTAGTCAAACCCAACGCTAATGCTTGTAGATCTTCACGATTCAAGGCTTTCGGGTCTGTTAAAGTTAAGCTGGGGGTAGTAGCAATGGCATACTTTTCCACTAAAAATTGAGTCCCGTCATGGAGTGGTGCCATCGGTACGCTACGCAAGATACCGTCTTGGATGAAAACTAGAGTTTTGACCTGTGCTTGGTCTAAATCCGCTGCAAAGGGTTTGATAATCTGGTTATATAGCTCCTGGGCTGGTTGGGGATTGTAATAAATATCGCTGTTATCTTCGAGTCCTCTACGAAATTCGTTGATTTGTTGTGTGAGAGTCTCCCTATCTATATCTATCCACTCCAACTTCTTTTCCTGGTTCGGAAGAGTAACCACAACAGCAGTGCGATTATTCAAGATAATAGAGCTAAAGACAGCAGTATTTTCTCCCACTAACTGATCAACTTGTTGCTCATCGAATGTGACTAAGACACAATCATTACCGAAGTAATTTTGCAGTTCTGCTAGTTTGAGGGAATCAATAGTTTTGAGAGCAAAGTCTAGTTCCTTAGTCAGGTTCTCGGATTCAGTAATTGGTAGGGAAGCACGTTCTAGCCTTAACTGGCTGAACTGTCGGTAGAGGGGAGCAATGGTATCCCGAAAATCAAATTGCACATCTCGATTAGTAGTGAGGATATCGTCTCGGATATCATCTAAAGTAGTGATCGCTCTTTCATAAGCCTTAATCGATTCTGACTCTTGACTTTGTGCTTTGAATATGCGTGCAGCCTGCCATGCCCACAAATAAAGGCTATCTTGAGCCAGTAAGTTTTGCTCTGCTGCTAACTGTGCCTGTTGGGTAAAATTCAGAGCTTGCTGATAATCCTGGCGGCACTCAAAAATATGACCTAGTTCACCAAGGGCAAAAGACTCAGAGCGATTATCTTCCAAGCGTTGAGCAATAGCAACAGCTTGTTGAAGGAGGGCTATTGCCGAGGGTTGTTGTTCTGGTTTGAGGCATTGAGTGGGGGAAGTAGCAGTTGTCCCTTGCAGCAGTCGAGCTAAATTGATGGCAGCGTAAACTTTCTGCTGACTATCAGGTAAACTATCCCATAGCCCACGCACCTGTTCTCTAGCTTGGGTCGCAGCAGAGAAGTTTCCTTGGCGGTAATAGATAGGAAGTGCATTGAGGAGAGACCGCATTTTACCCGGTTGATCGTTTTGAGCGAAGGTAAGTTGAAGGCTTTCTTGGAAGTATCTCAAAGCTTGGGAATCATCAGCAGCGGCTTGTTTTCTAAACTTCTCTACCTCATTCTTACTATCCCTTGCTAGGGCGGAGCTGACACGACGATAATTCAATTGAGCACGGCTGCTGTGGGCATTGCCTAGGCTATTGAGAGCTGAGGAGTGATAGGCTAAATGCTTAATCTCATTAGCAATCTGCAAGCTATCCTGGAGCTGAGCAATTGCTTGATTATAATCACCCTGGAGGCGATAAGCGTCTCCTAAACTACCCAATGCAGCAGCTTCTCCTGCTTTGTCTTGGTGAGTGCGGGCAAGGTGCAAGGCACTCTGTGGGGTACAACTTGAATTGTTATCAATCTTACCGCATAAAAGTGCGATCGCTTTTTGAGATTGTCCTAAACGGCTGTAAGCTTGAGCTTGTTCAGTAAGCAAGCGTCCTACCTGCTGCCAGTGTTCTAGCTGGCGATAGTGGTTGATTGCTTGCTCCCAATAGCTAATTCCTTGACTAGTTTTACCAATTTGCTGGTAGGCTCTTGCTAAGTTTTCTAGGACAATGGCGGAGTTAGAGTCGTTATTGCTGCTTTGATAAGTAGTTAAAGCCGTTTGCCAATATTCAATCGCTTCTAGAAAATCTCCTTTTTGGTACAGTTCAACTCCTTGTTGTACCAGTTGATGGGGATGATTAGGCTCAGTTGTGGCTACAGTATTTGATATTTTCTGCCAAGGAGCTGACGAAACCTGATCTAGCCAAAGGCAAAAGATAAGGCTACTTAAGAAGAGAAGCCCAAGAAAGCGGCGGATAGGCATAGGAAATAGAATTTAGAATTTAGAATTTAGAATTAATAATTCTGATTTTAATTGCATCCAAACTCAAAGGGTTCAACCAACGGTGGTTGAACCCCTATGAGTACAAAAGAACAAGTTTTCAATAAGTTAACTTTCAGATGAGCAATCGTTCATTACTAAGGTTTAAAACTTACGCAGCTCTACCTTTAATCTCTCAAGCTAGTTGTGTCTTTCCGGACTTTGGTTTGGCTAAATTCGGATCATACCGAATAACTTACCACTTTAAACTATGCTTGACTAGTTAGAACTACGTCTGAGTCACAGAGCGAGTAGATCATCTTTCTCTATACCCAGTAAGTTATTTTTCTCCGTTCGTTGATTTTGGAGGACGACCTACATTTATTAATGTAGCGCAGCAGACATTAATGACCAAGAACTATTTACTAACTTTGACAAGTCTTTACAAACCGCAAAATTGCCTTAAAAAATGAACATTTTGGTACTTCAAGATCCAATTTATATTTCTAAGTCCAACCGTTATAAGCTTAGACGCACACATTGCACTTTTTGATTCTTGAAAGCGCCTGACAGGCGGCGTACCACCTCCTATGAAGGGAAGAAACAAGCCAAACCCTCTTCCCTCCTGCCTTCTGCCTCCTGCCTCCAGTTTCTCGAGAGCAATTAGCAATTAGCAATTAGCAATTAGCAATTAGCAATTAGCCAGAGTGTTTCTTAAAAGCCTTATAGATATAGATATCAGCAGGAAACATTAATGCGTCTAAGCTTAGTGCTAGGTCTGACTTAAAATATTGAGGAATTCTTCAACCACTTTATCTGGTTGATTCCAGCATCTAGCAGAATCGTAATGCTCAACAATGCTAAGACCATGAACTTTAAGTTGATCCAGTTTTCCTAAAGTAGCTTCGCTAAGATCTTCAGAGTCTGTTGCCGTGCCAGATGCCCGATATCTCTGCTCACTATCAACTTCAAGAATTCCCCACTTACCTTGATGGAAAACGAGGAAGTTGGTTTCTTTACTACCTCTACTTTTATCAAGGGTGACACGAGCCTTGCAATTTGGATAAAAAAGTACTCCAGCGCGATCAAGTGCTTGGGCAATTTTTATCTCAGTTTTTGAGCGAAAGTAAAAAGTTTTCCATTGGTAGGGAGCTTTAATACCCTCGTTACTTATATGGGAATTGATAGTCAAACTCAGTATTGTGCCTTCTAAGTTAGTTTGGTTGAGTATCGCGTCTGTCAAGTCAGTTCTAGCTAAGTTAGCATCTCTGAGATCAGCCTTCAGTAAATCCGCTTGATTCAGCTTGGCATAGGCTAAGTTGGAACGAGATAGCTTAGCTTGGTGTAACTTCGCTTTCTGTAGATTGGTCTGAATCAGACTAGCATCTTTAAGATTGGCACTACTTAAGTTAGCACTAATCAAACTAGAATCTTTGAGGTTGGCATCATCTAAATTAGCATTACTCAAGTTAGCGCCATTGAGATTGGCATTACTCAAGTTGACACTAATCAGGTCTGCATTGCAGAGATTCGCATTTATAAGGTTGGCATTACTCAGGTTAGCACCAGTGAGGTTGACATTACTTAAGTTAGCACCTTTGAGATTAGCATAAGTGAGTTTTACCCCATTCAATTTAGCTCCGCTAAGGTTAGCCTCTCTGAGGTCAGCATGACCAAGGTTAGCAAAACTAAGTTTGGCATCAATCAGATAAGCACCACTGAGGTTGGCATCACTGAAGTTGGCATCAATCAGATAAGCACCACTAAGTTCAACACCACTAAGATTAGCGCGACTGAGGTTAGCAAAACTGAAGTTGGCTCCACTGAGTTTAGCATCGCTGAGGTTGGCAAAATAAAGATTGGCTCCACTGAGTTTGATATCGTGGAGGTTGACCCCACTGAGGTTAGCAAAACGAAAAGCTCTCTCGCCTGCCGCATAATTTGCTAAAAGTTCGTTAGCATCCATATGTGTGTTTTGTATTTCGGGAACTCAACTTTGATCCAGCATTTTCAAACTAGTTTCATAGCGTTTTGCACTGTCGATGCCAGTATTGAATCCCTCTAATCCCCTTTGACAACTGAGGTAGCAAGTAGTTTTCTTGAAAGCAAGATGGTATCACAATAAGAAGCAATTTTTTTTTATATGCGTTATTGAAGCACATAAGCGTAGCACCCCCTAAAGGTATTGCTACACAAGTGTTTACCAAGCTTCCCTAAAAGAAACAATCTCAGCTGCTAGCGCATCAAGCTTAACAGCAAGGTAATTTGCGATCGCGAATGTTTTACCTAGGGCTGCATACTAAATCACTGGATTGGGTTGAGCACTTTCTGTCAAACCTAGGATGGTTCCTTCCAGGTTAGCGTTATCTAGATTGGCATTAGTCAATTCGGCTCCAGCTAAGTTAGCATCCTTTAAGTTGGCATTACCCAAGTCAACTTCCTTGAGCTTGACATGAGCCAGATTAGAGCGATACAGCTTTGAGCCATTTAAGTTAGCACTACTGAGGTCAGCTTCAATCAAGTTAGCACCACTAAGGTCAGCACCAATCAGGTTAGCACCAATCAGGTTAGTACCAATTAGGTTGGCAATACTCAAGTTAGCACCACCGAGGTTTGCCTCTCGTAGATTAGCTTTAATCAGAATGCTACCAATGAGGTTGGCTCCACTGAGGCTAGCTTCAGCCAGGTTAACACCACTCAGTTCAGCACCACTGAGGTTTGCACCCACAAGATTAACCCCAACTAGTTTGGCGACACCAAGTTTGGCACCAATTAGATTAGCTTCACTCAGATCAGCTTCACTGAGGTTGGCATCACTAAGGTTAGCAAGAATCAGGTCAGCACTACCAAGGTTAGCTTGAGTGAGGTTAGCTTCCCGCAAGTCAGCTTCACTTAGATCAGCTCCACTGAGGTTGGCTCCACTGAGATCGACTTCCCGTAGGTTGGCTCCACGCAGGTTTGCACCGCTGAAGTCGGCTTCACGAAAATTTCTCTCTCCTGCTGCATAGCGTGACTGAATTTCGTTAGTGTCCATAGATAGATGTATTGGGTGGTTAGGTTTTTTTACCTTGAAAATTCACTTTTAACAAAATTTTCTCTAGGCTAATCCAAATAGTTAAGTCGAGAGCAATTGTGTTTTTGCCGGTTACTATCCAATTACCAAAGCCCTATTTACTCAACATCAGCAGAAAAGAAGAGAACCTCACTGGCAACCACTACCATAACTTTTTGCTTAAAGAAAATTGAAATTTCTCCAACAGACTAAATTTTAAATTTAATTAGGAGAGTAGGTTTAATAGAATACAAGACTTGATAAGACCAATCAGGATACATTGGTTATTGGTTATTGGTCATTGGTCATTGGTCATTAGTCATTGGTTATTGGTCATTGGTCATTAGTCATTGGTCATTGGTCATTGGTCATTGGTCATTGGTCATTGGTCATTGGTCATTGGTCATTGGTCATTGGTCATTGGTCATTGGTCATTGGTCATTGGTCATTGGTCATTGGTCATTAGTCATTGGTCATTAGTCATTGGTCATTGGTCATTGGTCATTGGTATAATTGGACTTTGGACAAACAAAAACTCTTCTACCTCCTGCCTCCTGCCTTCTGCCTCCTGCCTCCTGCCTCCTGCCTTCTGCCTCCTGCCTCCTGCCTTCTGCCTCCTGCCTCCTGCCTCCTGCCTTCTGCCTTCTGCCTCCTGCCTCCTGCCTTCTGCCTTCTGCTTTCAGTCAGCTAAAAATCCTCCAACATCCATTCTGATGCTCTTCCACCCAGTTCAAGGGGAATATTAATTACTTTCCCTACTCGCGGACGCTCATGGGTTTGGTGGATGTAATTTTGTACTTGCTCGACTCCCCCCCAACCATGGATATAACTGGCAACGGTATTAAGGTGCTCCAAGTACTCGGCTTCAGAAAGTGGGAACGATACTTGTTCTAGGTACTTCCACATTACCTGAACAAAGATTTTGCCCTGAGTCCGTCGAATCTGAATGTCATAAGAGCGTCCCCACTTATTGAGCAGGAGTTGGCGCAAGTCGTCTCCGTTCATAACCTTAATACTTTGTTCGATTTTCTTTATATTTCGTAATAAATGCGAAACTTTATGATCCGGTGTAAAAGAATGCAATAATACTTATATATCAAGCCAAAAATCCTTCTACTCAAAGGATTCTAGCAACCCTGATAGCTTTTGAATCACTCTACATTAGATAGAGCAGGGTTAACAAAACTCTGGAAGACTTTCCAGAGTTGTTAAGAAAAATATATCTTCAGGCGTTTAGTTATGGCTCAAGCTTCTGGTTCTGCGGATGTCCCTGATATGGGGCGTCGCCAATTCATGAACCTCCTGACGTTCGGTACGATAACCGGTACATTTCTAGGAGGGCTCTATCCATTTATCAAGTACTTCATTCCACCTTCGAGTGGTGGTAGCGGTGGTGGTGTCACTGCCAAGGATGCTTTGGGCAATGACCTCATCGTCAGCGAATTTTTAGCCAGCCATAATGCAGGCGATCGCACTTTGGCTCAAGGTCTCAAAGGTGACCCTACCTATGTTGTCATAACTGGAGATCAAGCCATTGCCAACTACGGTATCAACGCTGTTTGCACCCATTTGGGATGTGTTGTTCCCTGGAATGCTAGTGAGGACAAGTTTATGTGTCCCTGCCATGGTTCTCAGTACAACAATGAAGGCAAAGTAGTACGCGGACCAGCACCTTTATCCTTGGCGTTAGTTCACGCTGATACTACAGAAGACGACAAACTAGCCTTTACCCAGTGGACAGAAACTGATTTCCGCACAGGGGAACAACCTTGGTGGGCTTAGGGAAAGTTGCTTGTTGGCAAGTTTTTTGTTGCTTAATTATCGATAAGTAACAACTAAAAACCAACTAACCAATTAAACAACTAACCAATCGACAATGTGAGTTTTTAAGTTTTTCCTTACAAGATGAGAACACCTTCTTTATCGGTGATGTACAGCAACGGCAAGCAGATGCTTACTAGAGCTATTGTACTAGCTTTGGCAACTTGTGCCTTTTTCTTTGTTAGCGATCTTGCCCTTCCTCAGTCAGCTGCTGCCTATCCCTTCTGGGCACAGCAAACAGCTCCAGAAACTCCTCGGGAAGCTACTGGGCGGATCGTCTGTGCCAATTGTCATTTGGCTTCTAAACCTACGAAAGTAGAAGTTCCCCAATCTGTGCTGCCGGATACTGTATTTAAGGCGGTGGTAGAGATACCTTACGATCTAGATGCGCAGCAGGTTTTAGGTGATGGTTCCCCAGGTGGTCTGAATGTGGGTGCGGTAGTGATGTTGCCTGATGGCTTCAAGATTGCTCCTGATGACCGAATTAGTGAAGAACTGAAAGAAGAAATTGGATATGCTTATTTCCAACAGTACCGCGAAGACCAAGAAAATGTGGTGATTGTTGGTCCGCTACCGGGTGAAGAGTACCAAGAAATTGTTTTCCCTGTCCTTTCTCCCAATCCAAAAACTGATAAAGGAATTCACTTCGGCAAGTATCCGATACATGTAGGTGCTAACCGGGGTCGGGGTCAAGTGTATCCTACTGGTGACCAAACCAATAATAATGTTTTCAAGGCTTCTGCAAGTGGTCAAATTACAGCAATCACTGCTCTTGAGTATGGTGGCTACGAAGTAACTATAAGCCAAGCAGACGGTGAAACAGTTGTTGATAATATTCCCGCAGGGCCAGAGTTAATTGTTTCCGAAGGACAAGAAGTAGCTGCCGGAGAGAATCTAACTAATAATCCCAATGTAGGTGGATTTGGTCAGAAGGATGTGGAAATTGTCCTGCAAGATTCAACTCGGATTAAGTGGTTGATGGCTTTCATTGCTGCGATTATGCTTTCTCAAGTCCTGCTGGTACTTAAGAAGAAGCAAATAGAGAAAGTGCAAGCTGCTGAAATGAATATCTAGGTTCGGCATCAAATACTACTAACGTAAGTTGCTAGTTACAAATATTAGGTATTCAGACTGTAGAGACGTTGCATGCAACGTCTCTACAGTATTTTTGTAGTTTTTTGAATAAAGGGAGTATTGTAAACTAACTGAAGACACTCCTCAAAGTCTTCACCTGCCGAATTTCCGGTTTCGAGCTACCCTAACCAGAGGCGATCGCATTATGCCTAAATTCTCTTATCAATTTCAAAGTGCAGCTACCTTGGCTTTACTCCTAGTTGCTACTGGTTGTTCCCAGACTTCTTTGCCAAAGCTGAACTTCAACAGAAATGCCAACACCCGCAATGTTGTGGCTAATGAGTCAGACTCTCCCTCGGTTTGTCCCCCTATTAGTCCCTTTACTAAAGGAATTAGTAAAGCCAACAGTGCTGCTCAGCTATCCCAAACAGCTCAATCCCAACAAGAATTAGATTTGGTTGTCTTAAGGTGGATGCAAGCGATTGAGGGGATGCAAGCAGTTCCCGTCAACAGCCCTAAACGAGCTTATGCGCAAAAAAAAGTAGTAGAGTATCTCAATGCCCTAGATTTAGCTCAAAAAAAAGCCAATTCTAACCCTCAATCCCTGCCTTTTGCTAGTTTTAATAACCAAATCTTTGACGAACAGCTACTACTATATTTATCTTATATTGCTGCTGTTGGTCCTCCAGATGTCCTCATTGTGGGCAGTTCTCGTGCTTTAGTGGGGATCGATCCTAGACAACTAGAGCGACAGCTAGCAGTTCAAGGTAAAGGCAATCTCAAAGTCTTTAATTTTGGTATTAATGGCGCAACTGCTCAAATGGTTGCCTTCCAGCTGCGGCAAATGTTGACTACCGAACAACTACCAAAGCTAATTATCTGGGCAGATGGCGTACGCTCATTTAATAGTGGACGGCTAGACCGGACTTACAACCAATTGACAGCATCTCAAGGATACAAAGTAGTGATGACCGGGAGTCGTCCTACCCTTCCCCCAACTATACCTGAAGTTACCAATGATTGCGGGGCAATTCAAAACTCTACCATTTCCCAAACTACCACCGACAAGTCACAGAATTCAGCAGATGCAGCTAGCTCCAGTCCTACCTCTGAGGAGTGGCGGTTAGCAAGGGTTCCGTTCGAGACTTCAAGTAATCCAGAAGACTCTTCGAGTGAGTTGCTAATGTTAACTCAGTTGACTGGAACCCCAACACCCCAGCGACTGACTTTAGTAAAAAATGCTTCTGCTAATAGCTACAGTACTGTTGCTATTGATGCCAACGGCTTCCTACCATTGCAAAATCGCTTTAATCCCAATACCTACTATCAGACAAATCCAAGAGTAGCAGGTTTGTATGATGGGGACTATCAGCCATTTAGTTTTTCTGGTTCCCAATTGAATGCTCTCAACTCAGTCAGAGCGTTTGCTCAACAACAACAGATTCCCCTAGTTTTAGTTAATTTACCTGTTAGTCAAAACTATTTAGATTGGGAACGTTCGAGACGTGAAGTGCAATTTGATCAGTTGATGCGGGGACAAACAGGTTTGATTTTTATTGATATGGGAAGACTATGGTTGAAGCAGAATCAATATTTTGCTGATCCGAGCCATTTAAATCGCTACGGAGCAGCAGCAGTTGCCAGTTTTATTGCTAGTCATCCTAATATTTCTTGGCCTCAGTAGGCATTGGAATTACCAAATAGTAGCCATATCTAAAACAAAACCTGGTAAAATATCCTCTCCCGATATCGCCTGGGGATTGTCTAAGATTTCTACTTCTTGCTGAGGGCGATAAATTTCCACCTGTCGCTTTTTTCGGTTGATTAACCAACCTAAACGTGCCCCATTTGCTATGTATTCTTCCATTTTTTCACGAGTAGTTTGCAGTGAATCATTAGGAGACATTAGTTCTACGACAAAATCGGGACATAAAGGTGCAAACTTTTCTTGTTCTTCAGTAGTTAAAGCATTCCAACGCTCCATTTTTACCCAAGAAGAGTCGGGGGCGCGTTTGGCTCCATTGGGAAGTTGAAAACCCCCGTTAGAATCAAAAACTTTACCAAGATTCATCTGACGATTCCAAACTTTTAGTTGAAAGGTTAAATCTGCATTGCGTTCGCTCGTAATACTACCAGTAGGGGTCATAACAATTAATTTTCCTGTAGCTGTAGCTTCAAATCTTAAATCATCGTTATCATGGCACAGTTGCCAAAACTGTTCGTCAGTTAGGTCTATTTGTAGTTCTAACCTTGGGGGTAAAGTAATTGTTGGTGTTTCCATGATTCTTTTGTTAAACCCGATAATTAATATTTTAGCTCATAAAATAATGTTATGCATCTCAAGATATTGCCCAAAAAAATCTTCAATACTATTAAAAATTGGCAACAAATACGGATGTTATTTCGATAATTTGATGATCGCAACTTAGAATTAATGGTGTAGATAGCTTGAGACGGGAGAATGCTGATGACATTGCAAGAATTGCAACAGCAGGCATTACAGTTACCCATTAGCGATCGCTGGCGCTTAGTTCAGTCTTTGTTGGCATCAATTCAACAAGAAACGCTGCCGTCTATTTCTCCTAGTCCAACTGTAAAGCTCTTGGTTGATCTTGATCCTTGGACTCAAAGTCTAATCGGTATACTCCAGCTAGGAACTGAAAATCTTACGGAATCCTATGTTGATTATTTAGAGGAGAAATACCATTGAAGCGGGTATTGTTTGATAGCGATGTGCTGCTAGATGTTTGGGAGCATCCCAAAGTTGAACAAACGATAGTAGTGGGAGCATCCTGCTCCCTAGAATTACCGAAAGCGAGCAAGATGCTCGCACTACTTTCTTTGCCAAAATGGGATGCTCCCAGATGTTTTGGCGCAACGGCAACCATACACAAGGAAACATCTGTCAGTGTTGGGTTTCACTTCGTTACACCCAACCTACAACTCTTCTATTAGCTATTAGCCATTAGCTATTAGCCATTAGCTATTAGCCATTAGCTTTGAGCGTGTTTCTCGAGAGTAATGAGTAAAGTCAGGACGTATTAAAGGATATCCCTGGCGAATGGGCAAATTGCAGTGGAATTGTTATTGTGTAGTAATGCCGATGATGGATACTCTAGATAAAAAGTCAATATCCCTCTTCTGTCACTTTCCGGTTTTTCCTATTATGAGTAATTCCCAAAGCCAATATATACTCAACGGTCTGGGATGAGGTGATTGCATTTTGACCAATTTCGCACTCTCAGGAATTTCTACTCGGAAAAAATTGTGCGATCGACTGCCCCATATACGCTCTGGGATTCAGAACATACAAGGCTTCTCGGAGAGTGACAGAAGAGGGGTATCTTTCCCAATTCCCAATTCCCAATTCCCAATTCCCAATTCCCAATTCCCTAGTTTCTCAAGAGTAACAAGACTGGCAGGATGCCAGTTCCACAATAGAGGTGTGAAGATTAACAGTAGAGTCATCTTCTGTAAAGCCATCTTTTGTAGAATAATCTCTTGTGGAACAAGCTTCTAGCCTGTCTCAATATTTTTATCCTAGATTCTTCGTTCCGCTTTGCGACCCTCAGAATGACAAATTATACTTTTTAATCAATTATCAATTATCAATTATCAATTATCAATTATCAATTGTCCATTGATAAGCCATCTATACCCACGTTCTTCGTTTAACTTGAAACTTCTATGACTCAGCTGCTTTCAGAACTAGCTCGCGAGAAAAAGATCCGCTACTTCCTGATTTCCTTTACTGATCTATTCGGCGTGCAGCGGGCGAAGTTAGTCCCCGCCAATAAAATCGACACGATGGCAGCAGGAGGAGCTGGCTTTGCTGGGTTTGCTGCTTGGCTGGACATTACCCCTGCCGATCCTGACGTGCTGGCAGTTGCTGATCCCAACCGATTGTTTCAACTCCCCTGGCAACCGGAAATTGGCTGGCTACCTTCAGACCTCCAATCCGTTGACGGAGAACCCATTGAGCAAATGCCGCGCCTGGTACTAAAGCGTGTGCTGGCACAGGCGGAGGCACTGGGCTACCAGGTGAGGACAGGGGTGGAGTGCGAGTATTTTCTACTGTCGCCGGAAGGATACGAACTATCAGATCAACGCGATCGCCAGAGCAAACCCTGTTACGATCAGCAGACACTGATGCGGCGCTACGACACCATCGCTGAAATCTGCGACAGTATGCAGGAATTGGGCTGGGAACCCTATCAAAACGACCACGAGGATGCTAACGGTCAGTTCGAGATGAACTGGCTTTATGATGATGCCCTGGTGACGGCGGATCGCCATGCCTTTTTTAAGTATATGGTGAAGGCGATCGCTGAGAAAAACGGCTTACGTGCCACGTTTATGCCCAAGCCCTTCCCTCATCTGACGGGAAACGGTTGTCACATTCACCTGTCAGTGTGGGATCGGACAGGAGAAACCAATCTTTTCTACGACGACAACAGTGAACTGGGATTCTCAAAACTGGGGTATCAGTTCATTGCAGGTGTGTTAAATTCTGCTGAAGCTCTCTGTGCGTTCACTAATTCGACAGTCAACTCCTACAAACGTATCAATGCTCCCGTCACAACGTCGGGCGCGACTTGGTCCCCCAGTACAATTAGCTACAGTGGCAACAATCGTACCCATTTGATCCGAATTCCCGATTCGGGGCGCTTTGAGTTGCGTCTCGCGGATGGAGCCGTCAATCCTTACCTCCTCCCTGCAGCATTGATTGCTGCCGGATTAGATGGTATCACCCAGCAGCGCGATCCTGGACCCCGCTACGACAATAATACCTATGTAGATCCCCTTCCACCGGACAAGGTTAAGCATTTACCGAGCAACCTGTTAGACGCCCTGCGCCATTTGGAGACAGACGAAATTTTGACCCCTGCCTTGGGCAAACCCTTAGTCTCAGCGTATCTGAAGCTAAAACATCAGATCTGGAAGGAGTACGCTGCCAGTATTTCCACTTGGGAATTAGAGAATACGTTGGACTGTTAGTAGTAAAAAGGTGATAGTGCGATCGCGTTGAATTTGCATGTTGTAAAATAATCGATTATCTCCTATAGAAGTTTGGTATAAGCTATGGCTCTAGCAATTGCTATCGATCCTGTACCTCTAGATGTCGATGCAAATGGTGTTGTACGAGTTGGTAAGACTCGTGTCACGCTAGATACCGTTGTAGCTGCTTTTCTTGAAGAGGTCACAGCTGAAGAAATAGCAGAGCAATATCCATCACTTCAAATCTCAGATATTTATTCCGTTATTGGCTATTACTTAAGACATAAAAACGAAATCGATGCCTATCTTTGGGAACATCAACAGCAAGCAGCAGAGATTCGAGAGCAGGTTGAACAACGTTTTAATCCAGTTGGAATTCGTGATAGCTTACTAGCTAGGCGCGAGCAGCACGGATGATCTAATACGTTAGAAGTAGCAAAACAAATATTTAAATTTAGTCCACAAAGCATGGACTTGAACTATTAGCCAGAGGTTTGAAACTCTGGTGAGTGATAGACTACCCTCAAACTCCTCCACCAACACTCCGAAATTAAAATTTCCTGTTCCTAGGGAACATAAGCACCAACAACTAACACTATATATACTGATACCAAGTTGCTGTGAAAACCGTAAAATGTCATGCTGAGCTTCAGAATGACAGATGGGAGCGCAACTTGGTATAAATTCAAGAAATCTATCCATCATCTACAGGTGCAAGGAGCACAGCTAATGACGGATACTCCCAATCCTGATAATCAGCCGCCAGAGTCAAATTCTACTAATCAAGAAGAATCAGCTGCCTCCAACACGGTACGGCGCTCAAAGCTACAACGTATCTTACTAGGTCTGGTTGTCGTTTTGCTCGTTGCGACTGGGGGATGTATAGCTGTAGCTTGGATTCTTATTCAGCAAATGCTCTCACCCCAGGTGGAGAAAAGTTTAACCCGCCTCTTGGATCGTAAAGTGGAGATTGGGGAAGTGGAAAGCTTTTCCCTGACTGGTTTACGGTTTGGTTCTTCTGCCTTACCCGCAACACCCACAGATCCAGATAAAGCTGCCATTCAGGCGGTGGATGTCGCGTTTAATCCGGTGAAGCTACTGTTTAATCGTACCCTGGAGCTGAATGTCACCCTGGTGAATCCCGATTTATATGTGGAGCAGGATGCTGAGGGAAGATGGATTACCACGGAAATTAAGCAGCAAAAAGCAGGTGCTCTAAAGGTAGAGTTGGGGACAATTCGCGCTCGGAATGCCGATGTTGTTTTGGTTCCCAGGGGAGCTAAGGATAATCCGAACACCCCTGTAGAGGTTTTGGTACCTCAAGCTAAGGTGAAATTTTTTGAGGATAATAAGCGGCTTCGTTTTGATGTGCAGGGTCAGTTAGTTAGTGGGGGAAATTTCAGTCTTAAGGGTGAAGACTATCGTCCCACAAAATCAACTAATTTAGCAATTTCAGCTCAGAATGTAGAGGTTGCTGAGGTTAGTAGGTTGATTCAGTTACCGTTGGTGCTGCAAGCTGGTCAAGTTGCTGGTAATTTGGAATTACAGATACGACCAGATGAACCTTTGCAGTTGTTTGGACTGTTAAATGTTAAAGATGTTACGACACAAATAGCTAACCTGCCTCAGCCTTTTAGTAAGAGTAATGGTAAGTTACGTTTTAAGGGAACTGAGATTTGGTTGGATCAGGTTAAAGCACTATTTGGTGAGATTCCTGGTAAGGCTAACGGTGTAATTGATACCGAAGGGGAGTTTAAGCTGTCAGCACAAACTCAACCGGTAGAAGTGAAGCAGGCTTGGCAGACATTTGGACTCAATAAGTTGCCTGTACCAGTAGTGGGTAAGGTGAAGACAGATTTGCAAGTCACAGGGCCAATTAATCAACCGATTGTTTCTGGTAAACTACTTACAACTAAGCCGACTAAGATTGATAAAGTCACTTTTGACAAGGTTGCTGCTGACTTTAGGCTAACAACTAGTAACCAAAAACTAGCCATTAACAATTTGCAAGCTCAGCCTATAGTTGGTGGCTTAGTGACAGGAAAAGGTGAAATAGGATTAAAGAAGAACGAAAACTTACTCTTCAATCTCCAGGCAAAGCAAGTTCCAGGAGACGCGATCGCAACTATATATAATATCAAGTTACCCCTTCCCCTAGGACCAGTTTCCGGTAAGACGCAAGTTGTGGTGCCTTTGGGGAATACCCAGAAGTATCGTGCTAAGGGTAGTGCTAATTTTAATTTGGCTGGTGGTTCTGTACAGCTGGCTAATATAGAGGTAGCAGGAGGAAAGTGGCAGGGGTTAGCACAGTTAGAAAATCTGGCTTTGAGTAAGTTGGCTCCTAAGCTGCCGCCTAAATTTCAGGGACGTTTCAATGGTGCCTTTAATCTAGCTGGGAGTCTGGCTTCTTTTAAGCCTAAAGACATTATTGCTAAAGGTGCTGGTAACCTCAATGTGGTGGGTGGCTTAGTTAGTTTAACTAATGTACAGATGCAAAAGGGGCAAGTTTCTTCCTTGGTGCGAGCCTCTGGCATCAAACTAGAACGTATTGCTAAAGTACCACCTCAATTGCGTGGTCCGGTCAGTGCTCAATTTAACTTATTAGCCGATATAGATGATTTGACTTTGTCGGGAATTAGTGGTATTGGTTCTGGCAGGATGAATCTGGCTGGTGGTCAGGTTATTGCTAATGAGGTACAACTGTCCCGTGGTCGTTGGCAAGGTTCGATACAGGCAAATAATTTAGCCTTAGGACGTCTGTCTCCGAAGATACCACCCACTTTAAGAGTACCTTTCAGTGGTACATTCCAGGCTGCAGGCAATCTGGAAGAATTCTCACCCGATACTATTAATGCTACTGGTAGTGGACGGTTGAATGTCGCTGGAGGAACCCTCAGAGCCTCGGACTTTCAGCTAGTAAGAGGTCGTTGGCGGACTAATCTAGCAGCAGATGGAGGAATGTTGGCTGCTAAGCCTCNTTCATCAAGTAGAGGTTGGAATTACCACCAGTAACCTCAATTAAGCCATTAATTATCGAAGCTTCACCCCCAACTACCCGTCCCAGGATATTCTGAATCTGGGGATTAGACAAAAAGTTAGCTATTTGTCCAGTATCTAAGCCAAATTGCTCCAAAGTGTGGAACAGATTCGCACCATCTCCTGATAAAGTACCCCCGTGGATATCGAAGCGGTTACCATCCGGGGTCACAATCGTACCAGTACCATCTGCCGCTGGAATAATCGGTTGAGCTTGTGCTAGCGAAGTTATTCCCCAAGGAACCACAGCTGCCAGAGGCATCAGGAAATATAACCAGCTAGAAGGCAGTCTGGCAAATTTCATGGTTAGATACCCTTTGGAAAAGATAGCCTTTTATTATCTCTCAAAAATAATCTATTTGTACCAAAACTCAATAAAAATTTAGAATTTAGAATTTAGAATTTAGAATTGGTTGGATTAGTAAAACTGTAGGTTGGGTGGAACGAAGTGAAACCCAACACAGTGTACAACCAACCCCTATAGCATATTGTGCAAAAATCCAGCCATTCGCTCCACAGCAGTCTCTAAAACTTTTGGTTCCCGTACCAAAGCAAAACGAACATACCCTTCTCCAGCTTTGCCAAAACCAGCTCCCGGAGCAGCTGCAACACCTGTTTCTGCTACTAGCTGAGTACAGAAGCCAATGGAGTTGGATGTCCAAGGTTCTGGTAATTTTGCCCAAACATACATCGTCGCTTGAGGAGTAGGCACTTGCCAGCCAATGCGATGTAAAGCTTCGATAAAAGTATCCCGTCGCTGTTGAAAAATAGCTACTGTTTGCTTTACCCTCTCTTGAGAACCAGTCAAAGCCGCGATCGCACCATTTAAAATTCCTCGGTACTGGTTAAAATCAATCACCGCTTTCACTTGCCGCAAAGCTTTAATCAATTCTGCATTACCGATCGCATAACCTACCCTAAATCCTCCCATATTGTAGGATTTGGAAAAACTAAAAAACTCAATCGAAAGCTCTTTATTGGTGTCGGCTTGGAAAACTGAGGGGGCAAGGGATTGACGATTGAGAGCTTCTTTGTCTTCTCCAAACACTAGATCAGCATAGGGTAAATCATGAACTAAAACTAAATTATGCTGACGGCAGAAATTAACAGTCTTCTGGAAAAAAGCTAACGGTGCGATCGCACTAGTAGGATTGTGAGGATAACTTAACACCATCAGTCTAGCTTGCTCTAACACCGATGGAGGAATCTCTTCAAATACTGGCAAAAAATGGTTTTCTGCCAACAAGGGCATAGGGTAAATTTGACCCCCAGCCAGGTAAACACCACCAGCATGGGAAGGATAACCAGGATCTTGCAGTAAGGCAAAATCCCCTGGATTAAGTACCGCTAAAGGTAAATGAGCGGTCCCTTCCTGGGAACCAATCAGGAGCAAAACCTCAGTTTCAGGATTAACCGAGATACCAAATTTTTGTGTATACCAGTTTGCCGCTGCCTGACGAAAGGCTTGAGTGCCATGAAACAGCAAATAGCCGTGAGTTGTAGCATCAGACAAAGACTCTCTAATTGCCGAGAGTACATCTTCCGAAGCTGGCAAATCAGAGGAACCTAAAGATAGATCAATAATCTCCTTTCCCACAGCTCTAGCTTTTGCCTTTGCTTGATCCATATCAGCAAACACATTGGATTGCAGAGGTTGTAAACGCTGGGCAAACTGCATTTTTTGTTATTTGTTGTTTGTTATTTGTTGTTTGTCAAGAAAAATTCTCCAGAAAACAAATCGCCAGCCAAGTCTGAGGTTAGCATTCTTCACCATCTTAAGAAGTATACCTTTATGCTCAAAGATAATTTTCTATCAAAGTGGTTAACTTTTCTTTACCAATTGCGCCCTCGTGAGACTCTACCAATTCACCATTTTTAAACAGTCTCAAAGCTGGAACCCCTTCCACTTTACAAGTTGTGCGAGATTCTGGATTAGGGTCTACTTCCATCTTAATGACTTTTAAGCGATCGCTGTAAGTATCAGCAATTGATTCCACCGACGGTGATACCAATTTACAAGGACCACACCAAGGTGCCCAAAAGTAAACTAGCACAGGCTCCTGTGCTTTTATTACTTCGGTTTCAAACTCGGTATCTTCAATGAAAATAACGCTACTCACAACACCTCCATCGATTCACTGTATTTATTTAATAGAGTAAATCACTATCAGCCAAATAAGACCTAGATAGCTCCTCTCCCTCAACTCCAAACCTTACTATAGTCTTGGATTGATGTTGATTAAACTACCCAGGTTCACAAATGACAGAGGACATTGTCACAAGCTAGCTGACTGCTACAAGTTGTCGAGTTGCTTGCGCAAATCATCTAATTCTTTGTCCACTTCTGAACCGGATGGGGAAGATTTTTGTTCCTCTGAGGCTGGTAGAGCTCCCTGTGAGACAGAACCTCCAGTCAACTGGGCTTTCATTGCTGCCAACTCATCATCCACATCACTGCCAGCTTCGAGTTGAGCAAACTGACTTTCTAAGTCATTACCACCAAGGGCACCGACTGCCTCAGAACGGGCTTCCATCTCCAGGACTTTTTCCTCCATGCGCTCAAAAGCACCCATTGCTGAGGTAGTGCCCAATCGACCGATTGTACCTTGCAACTGTTCATTAGCTTTAGCAGCACTTGCCCGTGCTTTGAGCATATCTTTCTTCGTCTTAGCTTCAGAAATCTTGCTCTCAAGTGCAATCAGATTACGCTTGAGAGTATCCACCTGAGCTGTTTGCTGATCCAGCTGCACTTTAATCGTAGCAGCAGTTTCGCTATTGGTCTTCTTGCGTTGCAGTGCCTCGCGAGCCAGATTTTCATCCCCTTTGCTGAGGGCTAGTTGGGCTCTTTGATGCCAATTGTTGGCTTCCTGTTGATTTTTGTTATATTGCTGTTCAGAGCGTTTTTGAGTAGCAATTGCTCTAGCCACTGCTTGGCGCAGTTGTACCAGATCTTCTTGCATATCAACAATAGCTTGCTCCAGAATCTTTTCTGGATCCTCAGCCTTGCTAACCATATCGTTAAGGTTAGCTCTGATGACTCTACTGAGGCGATCAAATAATCCCATGACGCTGTCTATCCTCTCGGAATTTACAAAGTAGGTGTGAAACTAGCTCTACTAGGTGAGCCAGTTTCGGAGGTATTGAGTTAATAAGCAATTGATCGTTTCCCGTCTCAAGTCTAAAATGCTTTCTCGAGTCCTTCAAAATAGTCATCTTGAAAACTACTGGAGACTCCCGTTATCGCTGTAGGCTTAACAACGGGTTGTTGGCATCTAAGCTATTGAGACAAGACACTATTAATCCAGTGTAAAAACTTCCTGCCAAAAAGTGCTAGTACCGCTGCGCGGAATTAAGAATTAAGAATGCTTATAGAGTAAGGATTCTATCGCTCTGTCTCCTGCCTTGTCTCTTCAGAAAGCCGCCCGACGAGCGGCGCACCGCCCCCTATGAAGGGAATAAACAAGCCAAATCCTCTTCCCTCCTGCCTCGGAGTTCCCCTCCTTGGAGGGGTTAGGGGTGGGTTCTGCCTCCTGCCTCCTGCCTTCTGCCTTGTTTCTTCAGAGCAACCCCCTAATTTCGATGATATACCGAGGTAGAAATTCCTTGCTGCTGAAGTTGCTCAACTAAACTTTGTGCCTGAGCTTCCGTGTCAAAAGCTCCCATTTGAATCTGTGTACCTTCTGGGAACTTACGTACATAGGCATCAGGAACGATAGTTTTTGCTTTTATGAGAGCTTTGTCACCAGTATAATTACTCACCACATAATAGAGGCGATCCTGAGCTGTTGGGGGTGCAGCTGCTTCTACTGGATTTGGAGAAGGGGATGTTTCTGGCGCTATAACAGTCCCTGATGAAGGACTTGGTTGAGCAGGAGCAGTATTAGGATTGTTTCTTCTTGCTAAGGGTGTCGCCGGTGGAGCTGTTCCTGGTAATGGGGGAGGAGGTAAAAGAGCGGAAGGTAAATCAGTACCTCCAGAAAAAGCTTGGTTGGAACCTTGTGATGAATCTGTAGATGTCGTATTAGAATTAGGCAAATTTGGTAGCGGCGGCACCTCAGTCTGCGTCTGAGTTGCTTTCTTGGTTGGTGTCTGAGTTGGCTTCCCTTCCAAGCGAGACAGGTTATTGAGATTCAAATCTACAAATTCTTCAGAAGCCAGATCCGGACCATTAATTATCAGTGAATCTTGGCCTAACTCTCCCTTCGTTGGTGTTGTACCGAGGGAGTTTTGAGCTGTGGTGGCTTCTTTTGAGCCAAAGAACCGATCAAGAACCAAAACTCTAAATTGGGATGGATTCATCGCCAGATAGACGACTGTTGCACCTGAGAACAACACCAGTAACATCAAACCAACACCTAAAGGAGTCAATAGCTGATTAGTGAAGCGCTTTTGGGGTTGAGTGCTTGCCTCTTCTTCTCGTAGACTTTCTAGTAGTTTCTCTGATGATTCCAGATAATCCTCTGGTTGCCCTTGGGTAGGCTCTGAAGAAACCAAATTGACTTCTTCCTCTGGCGTTTCCTCAGAAGGAGTCAGTTGCTCATTAATTCCAGATTGGGCTACCAAACTCTGCTCAACAGAGGGCTCAGAGGTAACTAATGATGAGCCATCTAACTGTTCAGACTGACTTATGAGTTCTTGGTCTATTTCCTCAGGAAGCACAGTTAGTGGCGTTCCAAACTCTGGAGCCTGTGGGAATGAAATCACAGGGGCAGAGGATTGCTGTAAAACTGGCTGCTGAGTTTTACCTACTGGCTTCTCAATGGAGAGCAACTCAATCGGTTGGTGCACTTGGTTACTACCAAGCCCACGGATAGATTTAACTGGACGTCCTGCACGTTTGCGTCGGTAACGAGCTAATTCTTCTTCTAGCTGCACATCAAGGCTTCCCAGAGCAGCCTGCAAAGCTGGGTTGAGTAATTGTTTGGATGGGGATTGAGTTGACGACTCAACCGAGTTGTTTTTGCTCATGAGGAGGCTTTTGGGTGAATTTTTTAGTTCCAATCCTACAAATAGATGCTCTTGCTGCAAGTGTATTACAAGTTTTTGGGTTTTGAGCTAATAAAGTAGGAATAAAATGGCTTGTTGATGTTGTTCGATTACTGTTCATTTCCTTGTCACGCTGAATTTTAATTCCGAGTGGATAATACAGAACATATGTTTAAATCTTTTAATGATATCTTAAGCAAGCTCGAAAAACAGCCCCAGTGGAAAGGTATCAGGCAATTTCAACGGTTGAGCAAATGTTGGTCTGAAGTAGTGGGAGCTACAGTAGCTCAGCAGACGCGACCGTATTCAATATCTAGGGATGTTTTGTATGTTGCTACTTCTACCCCGGTTTGGGCACAAGAACTGAAATTTAAGCGCCGTTTTATTTTAAAAAAGCTCAACATCCAGTTAGGTATGGAACTAGTAGATATTCGCTTTTCTACGGCTCAGTGGGAAAGCAACAAGAAGACTAATGAGATATCCGAGTTACAGTCTCCTTCATGGCAAAAGCATCCCAGTTATCTTGTGGAAACATTACCTTTATCACCTATTAAGCCAAAAACTCCGATCAAAGATCCTATCTCAGCTTATCAGCACTGGATTAAGGTCATGCAGATGCGATCGCAACAATGGCCTTTGTGCCCCCAGTGCCAATGTCCTACACCACAAGGAGAACTCGAACGTTGGAGTCTTTGTTGTCTGTGTGCTGCTAAGCATTGGCAAAGTTAAAGTACAAATTTTGATCCCCAGACTGTACTTCCAAGTTTGTATATAGAGCTACTAAATGCAAGTTTGGTAGACCGAAAGATGATTTTAACTACTGTTACATAGCTCAAATCTAGGCTCTAGAGCTACCTATATTTTTCTTTTTTGCTTGATCCCCATACTGTTTAAACCCACATCAGTCCATTTGAGCAAGGTGTTGTTTAAATTTAGGTCTTGTTTTTTATTTAATTTATACATATGTAACAAAATTATAAAGAAAACCTAAATATCTTAATTTGATTCTTTTAGAAAGTATAAAAATTAACTTAAGAGGAAATAAAATTCACGACCGATAAAAAACTCCAATGAAGACCTTCAATTCGCGTACTTCTGCCTGCCTAGTTTGTCGCTATTATCAACCAACTGGAAGGCGTGGAGGTATGTGTCGGCTCCTCAGCGCACCTGTCAGAGGTAGCTGGAAAGCATGTTCTTTAGGACTGCCACCCTTTGCACCTTCTTGGGAGGGAATTGAACGGATTTGGCAGAATGACCAACCAGCGCTCAAAGGAACACTTCCTACAAGTTCTTCCTTTAGTTGCTCTAACTCAGAGCGTTCGGTTGTCAAAAGGGTCTCAACTACAGAAAAGTCGGCTGCAGAAATTGTAATGGTCTAAATCTATATAGGTTATTGGCTCTGCAATGGTCTTCCGTTGCATGAATGGCTAGCAGACGGAATATTAGTTAACTTTTGTTTCAAAAAATTGAATAGATTAAGTGTTAAATTAATTAATCGCACCTTTTGCTCAGCAAAGGTGCGATTTTTGATAGCAATTCAATTTTTAAAAGGTAACAAGCAATAGACTAGGACTTAAGCACCCAACTCAAGTGTCATGCTGTTCCCCTGCCCTATGGGCTCAGTCTTCTTGTTTGCTTCTGAAAGATGCTAGCCATTCGCGAACTTGCTCGGCGGCAATATCGCGAGATCCTAAACCGAATGCCAAAGCAATTGCCACAGCGATCGCTCCTAGGAGCAGTCCAAAGGCTAGGTTAACAATGTCACCCCCAATACCCATTTGTTCAAGGGCAATTGCTGCCGAAAAGGCAATGATCACAATCCGAGCAGCCTGTCCCAGAATTATTGATTGGCGAGAGCCAGAGCTACTAATCAAGTTAAAGGTAAAAGTTGCTAAGAACAGACCAATGGAAAATACAACTAAACCCCCTAGAATCTGACTAGCGATGACCAAAACCCCAGTAACAATTTCCGTCAAGGGTTCAATTTCTAAGATATCGGTTGCTGCAACGATCGCAAACAGCATAATTGCCACTAAGACAATAATTCCCACCAGTTCTGACGGTGTACGAGTGGGAACAGCGGTAGGCTGTAGCACAGTCTCTTGTCCAGTAGATGGTTCTGGTATCCCTTGTTCATCTGTTGCATCAGCTGTTGTAGCTGATGTCGCTTCAGTTGTAGAAGGAGAGGCTACGCCTAGCCACTGGAAAAGATTGTTAAAGCCAATGCCTGCCAGAATATTGGTTACTAGCTCACGGATAAACTGCCCTAGGACATAAGCAATTACCAAAATCACCACCGCTGTAAAGATTTTGGGGATCGCGCTGAGGATTTGATCCAACATTGCGATCGCAGGTTGTGAGATTGCCTCAATCTCCAGGGAATTGAGGGCAGCGATCGCTGTTGGGATCAAAATCAGCACATAGACAATCGTTCCAATAATCCAGGAGAGGGACTTACCACCGGTGGTTGCTTGAAGTCCAAACTGACTACCCAACTGATTAAAACCTGCCGCTGACAAAAGACCGGTCACAATGCGGCGCACTACTTGAGCAACTACCCAACCGGCTCCAGCAATTACAATTGCTTTCAAAATATTCGGCAGAGCTGCCAGAACTTCATTCAGCATTTGTTGCACTGGTTCCAGGGTTCCCTGTAAACCTAGGGTGCTTAAAATTGAGGGCAGAAATAGAAGAAAGATAAACCAGTACAGAGCATTACCAATAGTGTCGCTCAAGGAGAACTGATTGGCTGGGGGTGTGGTTCTGCGGCTTGACTCACCGGTTGGAGTTTCCTCTGAACTTTCTGAAGCACTCTCTACCTGCTGACCTAAGCGCTCATCAAGCTGAAATATCCCTAGTGCTCGCGTTGTTACTAGTTTTACTAGCGAAGCAATTAACCAAGCAACAGCTAAGAGAATTGCCGCACCAAAGAGCTGAGGTAAAAAGCCCAGAATTTGGTTAAGAAAATTATTGAGGGGTTCAGAAACTGCTTCTAATTGCAGTTGTTGTAGAACCCCCACCACCGTAAAGATAATGATCAGCCAGAAAACTGCTCCGGATATCCATTTCTCAACTTTTGGAGGCTCTACCCCTTCCTGAGCAGCAGTGAGCCAATTGGCAATTTTGTTGTCAAGACTGGTGCGATTGAGCAATCTTTCGATAAAACCAGAAACAAGTAGTGCGACAATAAGGCCGAGCAACAGGATGAGGATAGCTCCTAGCAAATTAGGCAGAAATGCCATAATGTTTTGGAGAAATCCCTCAAACCAGTTCATAGCTGATTCTGGGGTCGGAGTTGGCGCTTGGGCCAAAATTGGATGTACCGCTCCCGGCACACCCACTCCTACAATTTGGATAATACCTTCCCAAGTGTCATTCATTGTGTTCCTTCTTGCATACTCTCAACTTTCACGGAAACAACAAAGGATTGCTGTCTACCGTGCTGTGGTAATTGATGATGTTGATCCTCTCATAAAAATCTTCTTGGCAGTTGATCAACCTACTGCCTCTAATTGTGGGAGAAGAATAAATTAGCGACTACAGAAACGCTGCAGGAGAAAAAGCCCTTTCGTTCTGGAGTGGACAGTCTCCTGCACATTAAACCTCAAATTGTGGGTTTAAATCCATCCTTGTGGATAATTAAGCTACAAAAATCAATATCTGCTAGTTTTTACCGTCCAGACTTCTTATTTTCGCTGAAGTTGGTTTTCTGGCACAGTATTAATCAGAGTCATGATACTAGTTATAGATCAGCTGTTGAATTTTTCAATGTCAAACCCCCAAGTTTTTGAACAATCGATTCAAATTAATGCCAGTGCTACTGTAGTTGAATACTGTATTACTGACCAGACTCTGATGCATCGTTGGCTCAACCCCGTTCTGCGTTGTGAACCAATAGGGAAATGGAGTACACAAGTAGGTAGTCGTTCTCGCTTTGTGATTAATATTCCCCTGTTGCAGCCTACTCTTAAAAGTGTCGTCTTAGAACGAGAACCTGGTTTAGTAGTCTGGGGGTTCAAGGGATTTTTCCAAGGACGCGATCGCTGGGAATGTCAGCCAGCGAACCAAGGAACTTTTTTGCTCAACCGTTTTGAGTTTGAAATTCCTAATTCCCTAGTTGGCTGGGGTTTTAATACCTTTGCCGCCAACTGGACACAGAACGATATGAAAGCTCAACTCAGACGCCTTAAACGAGTTGCAGAGGAGACTTATCAGCTCAAGTCGGGTTAGGGTGTGGGAGCGTGAGAACTTCTAAAATCTAGTCAGGAAGGAGTAATGAGTAATGAGTAATGAGTAATGAGTAATGAGTATGGATTATCCTTTGTCCTCTCATCTCCCCAGGTCCCTCAGCTCCCTCAGCTCTCCACCGCTCAATCACTCCCCATTTTGTCCAGCAACTGGCGAATCATGCCTCGATCCTTGGCGTCGGGAACCATCGCCAAATAGATTTCCAAATCCTGGGACGCCTGAGAAGGATATCCTAATTGGTAGGAAAGAAGACCTCTATCTCGTAGTTCCTTAGGGTTATCAGGAAATAAAAGCAAAATACGTTCAACTGCTGCCAGCGCTTTAGGTAAATCTTGGCGGTTGAGATAAATAAATTTGAGGTTTGTTAGCATCCTTGCTAACAGCTGTTTATGACTCACAGGAGTGGTAAAACTGGGTTGCAATTCCACTGGACGACCGTAAACTTGGGTGAGTCGTTCTTCACAATCTTGCTCAAACAAAACTTCCCCTTGATGGAAGGCATCGACAAAGATTCCAGCATCCTCAAAATCTGGACGAATCAGGAAATGTCCAGGCATATTGACCCCAACCATGGGAAAGTCAAGGCGTTGAGCAATTTCTAGATAAACGAGGGAGAGGGTGATGGGAATACCGGTACGCCGGTCAATGACATCATTCAGGAAGCTATTACTAGGATTGTAGTAATCCGTAGCATTGCCACTATAACCGAGGTCATCATATAAGTATTGATTGAGACTTTTGAGTATTTTCAGGGGATATCGTTCTATTGGTAAGCGTTGTTCTACCTCAGCTGCCATCAGATCGAGGCTGTTAAGGTAGGCAGCGATTTCAAGGTCTGGATATTCTTCTTGAGCAATATGAAGTGCTGCTTTTGCCAGGTTTATTTGGTCATCTGGCTGATGTATTTCGTTGTAAAAATTTTGACGCCCCAAGGAAAATTGCATAGGAATGGGTTTGATGAATCCTTCCCTTTGATTTTAGGTGCGCTTATACCCGACTTTTAGGGTCGGGTATGACAGCCTCATTTGCGCTTTGTTGTTCTATTAATGACTTTTGAGCAATCACGGGCGTGGAAATTAAATTTATTGAGTATCTGTCTCCGTTAAAGGCTGATTGCAAGGTTTGATCTGAGGACCAGGCAAAATGGTATTCCCTTCAACTCCCACAGATATACCCCGCATTTGACGGAGTGCATTGAGGGATTTTACACAGTCACAACCAAACATAGCGATCGCGCTATTACTTTCTTCTTCAGTAAACTCTAGTATCAGATGACCCTCTGGAGTCTTTTCCAGGTTGGCAAACTCATTATCTTCACCAAAAACCTGGGTAAAATTAGCCAGATGGGCATTTCCCGTACAGGATTGACGTCCACAGTCCAAATTAGCTTGGTGTGCACTTCCTGTAGGAACCTTTTGAGGTGTTGTTTGGATATCTAATTCTGCTGCCTGAGTAGGCTTGTCTGTTAAGGACATCAGTAGCAGGGAACCCGCAACTGTAGAGCCAGAAAGTAAAATTAGCGATAGCCTGTTCACTACTTACCTCAAAAAATGTCACCATTTCGTATTTTACTACAAGAAAATAGCTAGGTTCTATTTTTTTAGACTATTTTTTCCCTAGGGGAGGTTGAGTTAATTGCTCTATCGCACATTGAAGAACAGAATGTGTTTTACGGGGCAGTGACAATTGGTGATGTTTGGAGATTTGGTAAATTAGAACGTAATCAGCAACAGATTACTCAAGATCTCAATTTATTTAAAGTGCCCGATGATTTGGATGGCTTAGTCAGAGTCCTGCTGGGAATTTTGGAGGGAGATTAGGCTGATGAGGCTGCGATCGCAACGACTTGAGGAACTTCTTCGTTCTCACGGGATCGATCCTAATAGTTAAGGTCAGGACTTACGCATCTACAACACATATAGAGTCAAAGGTGCGTTACGCTACGCTAACACACCCTACACATAGAGGCTTTGCGTAAGTCCTGAGGTGAAATCCTTTAGAGCTGGCAAATCCTGCAAGAAGGTTGCTCTTATACCTTTACCTCCTGTTCTACATCATAAACTAATAATCGCAATTGATACAGTTTAACTGCCGCCAGAATAAAGCGTCGCTGGAAAAAACTGTCATAAATGAAGAGGTCTTAGACCAAATTAACCAATTATCAATTATCAATTATCCATTATCCATTGCTCTGTCCCAGGTGCTCTTTTTGTCCTGTGACCTATCTTCTCCATACCTGTCTCATTAAGCTGTTATGCATTTAAATTGTGAATTGTTTTTGACGAGAAAAAGGGAGAAAGGGGAACAATGAGATTTAGACAAACCAGTTTAAATGCGTTTTATATTATCTAAGTACAAAACAAAAGTTGTATAGGTACAAATTGAGCGATCGCTAATCTCTCAATTTTCAGCTTTTATTCCCCATTATTAATTCTTCATTCTTCATAATATGAGTTTTTGGATGAGTTTTTAGATGAGTTTTATGAGCTCGACACACCAGTTCCAAAACTAATATCAATTTACACAAGCCGAAATCACATCATCAACATTTCAAGGAAAGAGTTAAACGATTACTTTCCCTGGTTGTTGGGTGATGTTCGATTTTCAAAGGCTCCTAATTGATATTGTTATGAAATCTAGCGACATTAGGTGTAATGGCGACGGTACTTTAATGGGAAGCGCTCCCGATGATACTGTCTCCGAGTTTTGGCAGCAATGGCTCGAAGTTCAAGACCAACTTTATCACTGCTGTCTAAAGTTGATGAATTTCAACCCGACGGATGCGGAAGATGCCTTGAGTCAGGCGATGCTCAAGGCTTGGGAAAAGGTACAGAAGTATGCAGGGAAAATCGATAACTTGAAAGGGTGGCTGATGCAGTTGACTCGCAACCTCTGTATCGATATTATTCGCCAACGCTCTAAGGGAGCGGCAGGTGTAGAAAGTTTGGAATGGGTGGGAGCAACGGATAATGTCGGTATTGGGAGCGTGGTGGATACCCCGGAGAAAGCTTTGGAGAAAGCAGAGAAAGCAACAGTGATCGAGCAGGCGATCGCTTCTTTACCGGAACGGTTGCACGATACGTTTATCTTACATTTTTATCATCAACGTAGCCATACAGAAATTGCCGAAGGACAAGGGATAACCTACGATAATGTCTGCAAGCGGATATCTTTGGCAAGGAAACTGCTCAAAGAGAAGTTGAGTGGGTATTTCCAAGGGACTGAGGAAGATGTAAGAGCTACGGTAGGGTTGAGGATGTCGTCAACCAAACCAGAAAAACCTGAGTCTGCCGAAAGTTCTGTTGCACCAAGGGAAGTTGCCGCCACGACTTTTGGGGAAACGGAATCTGCAGAAAAAGAGCGTGTTGAAGTCGTTGAGGCAGAAAAACCCGAGGATGTCCAGAGTTCTGTAGATGCTCGGGTTAGTGGCGAGAATCCGCGTTCGCCTTTCGCACCTGTTGTTTTGTCGAGTTCGCTCCAAGAGGTGACAGGGATGGCAAAGGGAAAGGCAATGGCGCAGCCTTCTCTATGGAAGATCGTGGTTTCGCTATCCAGCAAAATTGCCCCTTTACCCGAATGGTTGCGCCATACGTTTATATCTTATTTTCCGCACGACAAAGAGAAAAAAAATCAGATAAGACTGGGGAAAAACCTATTGAAAGAGGAATACAAAGAAAAATTTCCTTTACCAAGGATCAGGAAAAGACCAAATGAAAATCAAAAAAATCCCCAAGGTCATCCCTGGTATTGCCCCATAACGAAGTCTAGAATAGAGAGCTAAAACTCAGAGGGAAAAGGAGTAATTTAAAAAAAAATACTCAACTCCTTTTGCCTCGAAAAACTTAACTATCAAACTAATGAATAATGCACTGGCGAAAGAGGGTATTCTTAATGTCACAACTGTCAGTCTTGAGAAAATTTAAGAAGAAATAGAAAATAAAATTTGAGAAGATGCTGATGCTGTAATAAATCATCTCTAAGATGGACTATTTCAGTTGTTTGCCTTGGATGAGTGATTATTTACACAGCCTCATCACATCATTAACATTCCTCGAAAGAATTCAACCATTACTTTCAATATTGAAGTGTGATATTCGATAAGGTACAAAAGAGGGATTTCGACCGGGAATTTTGTTTGAGAGAAAAGAAGAAAGGAAAAAAAGGTCAGAAAGTTGGCGAAAGCAGCGTCTAGTTCAACAGAAGCCTAATTGCTTCGACGAAAATCAAAAACGAAGAAGGATGTAGAACGAAATGAAAGCGCTAAAAGAACGAGTGAAACGAGTATTGGTATCAGCGGTATGCATGGTGATGTTACCGATGATGATGTGGATGATGTATGTTCCTCCAAGCTATGCAGGAGATAGTTCATGCCAGGTAAACGCAGGCTCCACACCATGTGAGCGTACATTGCTAAATTATAACGACGTACTAACGGTTAGTATGGGAGATCGGTGTAAGAGTGTGACATATATGGTGAAGAATTTGACCGAAGACAAAGAAGGTACGGCGACCGTGGATGATACAATTCAAGAGGAAAACATGAAGGATAATCCATATGCAATTGCTGGACCAAACGAAGTGTCAAAAGGAGGAGAAGTGATCAGCGGGGAAGACTACAAGATAACGAATAAAAGTGGAGAAAAAGGAATAGGAGTAAAAATACACTCATTAATCTGTTTAGATCATAGATAACGAAGCTGCGGGTGAAAAATAAAACCATGAAACAGTGGAGGAGACAGAAGGAAGCGAGAGGGAAAGAAGGAGGCGTAGTCGAAAGAGAAGAAAAAGATTGTTTCCTCCGCTTTCTACTCTGATTCAAACCTCTGAACTCGACTCCTAACCCATCTCCATTAACGGCGATCACATTCCTCAATGTGATCGCTTTCTGATGAACCAGAGACGAGTAACATGACAAAATCAGACTCTCCTCATCCACCCCACATCTAACCCAACGCCACCAATGGCGAAGGTAAGACTAGCTACCCGTCCAGGAGTTAAATTGGAGTAAAAAAAAGATCCTTACTCGAAAATGTCAGGAAGTGGGTTTCGAGAACGTCTTATATATGAGGACAACAAATCAAATTTTGTTCAAAGTCTAAAAATTATGTCGTTTGGAGGACATTCCTATGAAAATCAGATCTGTCTTGGCTATTATTTCTGTAGCCTTTCTTCTTTTTGTTTCAATTACAGCTCCCTGTTATGCCGCACGAATTTACAATCGTGTAGATTTTCCTATTCAAGCGCGTGCTAATTTTTCAAGCCCCACACATTTTGCTGATATTGAACCAGGGGCGAGAAGTGAAAGCTTGGAATGGACGAGTGCTGCTACTGATGTCGGGGTGTTTAAGCGTGATAATCAAGTATATTGTCGTCTTAACACTTTTCCTAACAATCAGATTCAAGGTGGTAACTATATGCTCGTAGAGCCATCCAATAACTGTTTTATCTGCGACTCTGAAGGAAATTTACTTGCAGGTCAAGGGGATTGTAATTTATAAATGGTCTGAGTTGGTTTCCCATTTGAGTACTGAACTTCTCTTCTCCACCAAGAGAAGCTTCCATTGAGATAAGCAGGATGGCTGAAAAAAGCGGGAGCAAGTGTAATCGCTGCTCTTGTAGAGTGGGTGAAGCGAAGTGGAACCCAACAGGCATCTGTTAGGTTAGGTTCCACAATCATTCAAAGCTAGAACACCGATTCAGTAATCAAAAAGTTGAGGAAAGCGTCTATCACTCGCTTTCCTCAATAATGAGTATCTTTAAAAATTGGACTTATGAATTGCCCATTTTTGCCCACCTAGTTTTTTAGCCCATACTCTCCACACTTATCGGTTTAGGGCGCACGTCGGTGCGCCCCTACCTCAAATTTAATGCAATATCTGGTGGTAATTGATATGAATAATGCTAAAGGTGATGATTGTTTTTATGAGTACTAATTAGATGTCTTGTAGCTGATTGCTGAAATGTTACTTTATATATGTGCGCACACTTTACCTATTATAAAAATAATAATATCAAAAAATAATAGCGATCGCAAGCAAAAAAGTGCCCTGGCGAATTTAACATTATCGCTTTAATATTGCCTGTTGCCTAGCGCCTAGCACTATATCATAAAACGATAATACCAAAACCCATATAAATCTCATACTAAAACTCATCTAAAATCTCATTATGTTTATTAGTTTTTATATGAGTTTTATGAGTTGTCATTGATCCAGATCTAAAGAAAAATAACTCTCGCTAGAGAAAAAGCTAAGTCTTCTTTTTCTTTTGACCATGATTTTTGTTTGAGTACCGATAGATGAAACAATTTGCTTTAAGTGTAGTCTTAGCTAGCTTCTTGGTGAGTATAAGTGCCTGCCAAAGCACACCGCCAGAAACCACAGAATCAACTGAAAGCACTCAAACCACACTACCGGGTCAAGGAGTCACTACCCGTTCTGCCCATAGTACCGTGTCAGAAGAGCATTTCCAAACTGAGATTGTCAATCTTGGTTTAGAAAAACTCGGTTATCAAGTAGCGAAACCCCAAGAAGCTGACTACGCAGCGATTTACCTAGGTGTAGCTAATGGTGAACTAGATTATACCGCTATTAACTATGACAAAAGCCACGCGCCCATCTTGAAAAATAGCGGTGGTGCAGACAAACTCGAGCCAGTGGGAGTTATTACTGATGGTTACATACACGGGTATCAAATCAATAAAAAAGTAGCTGATAAGTATCAGATTACTAACATTGAACAACTCAAAGACCCCAAAATTGCTCAACTATTTGACTCAGATGGTGATGGGAAAGCTAATTTAGTTGGTTGTAATCCCGGTTGGGGTTGTGAGTTGAGCATCGAACATCAACTCAAAGCTTACGGACTCGAAGATACTGTTGAATATGACAAAGGGCAATACTTCGCTCTAATTGCAGATCTGATTACTCGCTATGAACAAGGAGAAAATGTTCTCTACGTTGCCTTTAATTCTCTCTGGATCGCTACAGTATTAAAATTGGATGAAGATGTCATCTGGTTAGAAGTTCCCTTTACCTCTTTACCAGAAAAACAGGGGAAATTGACTGCCAAAGATACATCTTTGGATGGGGAAAATCTCGGCTTCCCTAGAGATAAACAGCGAATTATCGCTAACAAGGAATTTTTGGCTGCTAATCCCGCTGCCAAGCGTTGGTTTGAACTAGTGAAAATTCCGATTGAAGATATGAGCAGCCAAAGCCTACGCATCAAAGACGGTGAAGATAGCCCCCAAGATATCCGTCGTCATGCCGAAGAATGGGTTGAGCAAAATCAAGAATTGTTTGATGGTTGGATAAAAGAAGCAAGAGCTTTTGTGAGTAATGAGTCATAAGTAATGAGTAAAAAATAATTCAAAGTCCTCCAGAATTGGGGGATTTAGGGGGACAAATACGCACTTTTTTTGTCAACCCATTTAACTTAGTACAATGTCAGAAAATCATGAATAAATTGGGTGTATTTGATCTACCATTGCTCCTTGGTTCAGCAATACTAGGTAGTAATTTTGGGGTACTCTCTCCAGCTTGGGGGCAAGTAAATCCTGTTTCTACTACTCTCACAGAGACTGACACAACTTTCAATTCTTCAGAAGATATTCTAGAGCTCAATCGAGATTATGAGCTTTTATCCGAGCTCCAACAATATAGTCAAACAGAATCAGATCCTGCTGTTGAGTCATTTCCTCGGGTTGATAGTCTACAAGATGTCACCCCTGAAGATTGGGCTTATGACGCACTGCTTACATTAGTGAATAACTATCGTTGCCTTGCTGGTGATGAGGACGATACTTGGAGGGGAAATAGCAGCCTAACCCGTTATGAATTCGCTGCCGCTTTAAGCAGCTGTTTGGAGAAAGTTGAAACTTTAATTGCTGCTAATTTAAACTTAGCGACGGAAGAAGATTTAGCAAGTATAGAACGACTAATCAAAGAATTTGACGCCGAGCTTGCAACCGTCAAAAATAACGTGAGTGATCTAGAAGAGCGAACCGCTTTTGTGGAAAATCATAACTTTTCCACCACCACTACGATGCGGGGACGAGTACGCTTTGATTTTAATTATATCTTGGGCGGTCGTAAAGCTGTTCCTTCTGGGCAAACTCCAACAGAAGACTTGGATGTTGTTCCTCACTTTACTGATGAAGTACGATTAAACTTAAATACCAGTTTTACCGGTAAAGACCAGTTGCTTGTTCGACTTGAAGCAGGAAATAATACTGGATTGAGTACTGCCCTAACAGGCACAGGAATGACCTTTCTCAGCAATGCTTTCAATAGTTCAGACAATGATCTGAGGCTAAAAAAGCTTTTTTATCGCTTTCCTTTAGGCGATCGTGGTTCGGCTTATCTAGCAACAGTATTCCAGACAGCTAGCGATTTTGTCCCTACTCTTAATCTTGCCTGGTCTATTTCTCTATTTGGTTTTAACAACCCGATCTATGATATCGGTTTTGGTGCTGGTGGAGGAGCATACTACCAATTTAGTGATCTAATCGGAGCTGGATTGTCTTATTATGCTGGTTCTACTAACAGTCCAGAGTCAGGTAAAGGATTGTTCAACGGTGATTTTGCAGCTTTGAGTCAAATAACCTTGACACCATCAGAGCGCTGGAGTTTGGCTCTCACCTATGCTCATTACTACTCTCCTGAACCAGTTTTAACCAACAATCTTACTAGCTTTCTTGGCTCTCAATTCGCTCAATTTCCTTTCGGGAGTTCTACTGCAACTAGTAGTGACAATTTTAACATCGCCGCTTCCTATAAAGTTAGCGATCGCTTACGACTAGCAAGTTGGATTGGTTATAGTCATGCTGTTGCTCAATCTTCTCCCTTGATCAATGGTTTGAATGGCTTTGAAGGTTCAGATGCAGATATTTGGACTTGGGCTGTAACAGCCTCATACAATGATTTGGGTAAACTTGGTAGCAATTTGAGTTTTATTTTCGGTATGCCCCCCAAATTAACTAACAACGATATTACTGGACGGGAAGACCGGGATACCTCTTATCATCTTGAACTTTCCTATCGATACCCCATCACTGACCGCATCTGGATTACTTCTGGAGGTTTTCTCATTTTTAACCCAGAGCATAATGCAGAAAATGATCATATTTGGGTTGGATTAATTAGACTTCAACTTGATATATGAGGTAAAAGCCAAGAGCAACAGAGCGAGAAGCAGACTTTGCATAAGTTTATTAGTTTTTATATGAGTTTTATGAGTTGTTATTTTTCTCGCTCTGAGGGAATATAATTCTACGCAGTCTTGAAGTATCTGGGAAGAAAAGCGATCGCTTCCTTAACAGAAGCAATAAATTAGGCGACTTATCAATACTGCTCGGATAAGCCCTAATCCCTCTTCCCCAGCTCCCTCAGCTCCCCCAGCTCCCCCAGCTTTTTAACCGATAATTTCTCTTAACCGAGCAGTATTGGGCGACTTATTTGGTTCCAGTTCAGACTTTTAGTCCGTCTAAATTGGGGGATTTGGGCTTCTTCCCACTGCGTAAGCTTGCATGATCACCAAAAACAACAGATTGATTGCCAGATTATGCTCAAAGGATATTCGATTATCGATGCCGATTCCCATGTGATTGAACCTCGAACTATGTGGAGGGAATATCTCGAACCGGAATTTTTAAGCTATGCTCCCTCAGCCGAGATGAAAATTCAAGGGGAAGAGATTGTGGAAAAGGTGTCCCCGCGAGTTCGAGATAATGGCAATCAGCAAATGATGCAAGCTCACCCCAATGCTTATTTCCAAGGCTACAATGTCGAGTCTCACCTGCAAGAGATGGTGCAGATGGGGATTGATCTGGCATTTCTTTATCCCACCTATGGATTGTGGCTGTGGGCGGTTGATACTATGCAACCGGCAGTGGCAGGAGCTTTTACTGATGCTTATAACCGTTGGCTAAAGGATTTTTGCAGCTACCAGCCTGATAAGTTACAGGGAGTAGGAGCAATTAATCTGCACGCGCCAGAGTCAATGGTAGCTCAGTTACAACAGATTGCTGATTTTGGTTGGAGAGCAGTGTTTTTGCGCCCTAACCCAGTAAAGGGAAGATTGTTGAGCGACTCTGCTTACGAGCCTTTTTGGACAGAATGTGAGCAACTGGGTATAGCAGTCGGCATTCATGAAGGCACTCACAGCCGTTTACCAACTACTGGTACCCAAAGGTTCAACACCCGCTTTGCAACCCACGCTTGTTCCCATCCCATGGAACAGATGATGGCTTTACTCGCCTTGATTGAAGGAGGAGTTTTAGAGCGCCATCCCCAGCTTAAAGTAGCTTTTCTGGAGTCCGGTTGTGGCTGGCTTCCTTACTGGTTGTGGCGACTAGATGAAGAGTATGAAAATTTACATTGGGAGGTAAAAGATAATGTCAGAATGAAGCCTTCAGAATATTTTCATCGCCAGTGTTTTATTAGCATTGAGCCTTCAGAACCTTACTTGGCTCAGGTGATTGAACACATTGGTACGGATAACATTATCTTCGGTTCGGACTATCCCCATATGGATCACAAGCCGAATATTGTTGCAGAAATGGTCAAGCTTGAGGAAACTTTCTCTCAAGAAACTGTGCAAAAAGTTCTTTGGGATAATCCTCGCCGTTTTTACAACTTATCTGAAATTGAGTAAAAGACAAAGGAGGAAGATATGGATCCACTAGGTCGTAATGCAGAGCCACTCAACTCAGGACAGTGGTATAAACCAAGTACCTATTACCAGATATTATTGGTAGAGCCTTCTGCTGGAAAACTCAAAAAAAGAGTAAATCAACATATCTATACATCAGTATTAGCCAGGAAAAGAGGGGCAGGAGATTCTACTCAGCCACAAGAAGCTAGTTTCGATGAATTTGAACTTGATCAGGAGACACAAAAGGATCTACAAGATTATCCCAGAAAAGGTCATAAAAGCTTACTATCTTCATATTTGCCATCTTCAGGAATCATTTTTCCAGATGGTTTTATCAACGCATTACTCGATGCTCAGTCTAGCAAACTTGAACAAACTGAGCTAGGTAATTTTTATGAATCAATTCACGGTATATTACATGGTCGCAAACTATCGCAGTTGATTGCTAAAACTTGGTCGAGTTATTTGCAAGCTAAACAAACTGGGGACTATGAGCATTTTACTGCTGGTAATTGGGATCAAATTGAAGACTCTAATATTTTAGAGGGCCTCATCGCCAGAGAAATTTTCCTTTTTGCTGGGGGAGATTCTCCTGACAAACCCACCCCTGAAGATATCAACATTTACAACCCACTAAAGCCTAGAGAAGAGCCAAGTGATGAAGGAGCAAGGTTGTTAATTTTGCCTACCAGTATAGCTTGGAAAGGAATTGCATTGTCGCTCTTGTCTTCAGGGCAGGCATATTATCTCAATCAAAAAGAAAATAAATATCACCAAATTGCCCAGCCCATTCTCAGTACAGGTGAAATAGTCCTTAAGTATAGTTTACAGTCAGAGTGGGATATATTTGAAGGACAATTCAAGGAAATAATTACCAACCAAAAACCACCTTGGATGGTATTTCACGTTTCCATACCGTATCCTCCCATACCTTCTGCAGAACAGCTAGATCCAGAGGATATTAAAAAATGGGCAGAGGCAGCAGATGAAGGTGGAGATTTTCCTTTTTATAAAAAGGAAGGCGGAAAATTTTTGGTAGATGTGGACTATTTTCGCTCTCCTTATCCCTATATACCGCTAACTACAAGTTAGAAAGATCGGTTGAGACACTCTACGATTGATATTTGCAAGTAGATGTCACCTCCAAACCATTACCCATTCAGCGAAGCTTTAGGCTGTCCTTAAAATTTAGGCACCATGATAGGATCCTGGAAAGTCTGTAGAAAGAAAGGTTCCAGGATTTTGTCGTGCCTGATATGGATCGTAAGCCAGAAAATAATCAAACAGGTTATCAGATTAGCCAAAAAATCTACGAAAGTGCTAATTCCTTAGTCTATCGAGCAATTCTTCAGCCTGACAACCAACCAATTATTCTGAAGATTCTTAAAGAAAACTACCCCACTCCCTCAGAATTGACTCGATACAAGCTCGAATATGAAATTACTCGCTCTCTAAATAACGATGGAGTGATCAAAACCTACGATTTGCAGCGATATGAAAATAGTCTGGTAATGCTCTTAGAGGACTTTGGCGGTGAATCTTTAAAATCGTTAATATGCGATCGCATATTTACTCTCAAAGAATTTCTCTTGATTGCTATCAAAACTACTGAGAGTTTAGCTGCCATTCACGCTGCCAATATTATCCACAAAGATATTAACCCCTCTAATATCATTTATAACCCAGAAACCGAACAACTCAAAATAATTGATTTCGGTCTTTCCACTCGTTTATCGCGAGAAAATCAGACAGTTGGTAATCTCGAGCGATTAGAAGGAACTTTAGCTTATATTGCTCCAGAACAAACAGGAAGAATGAACCGAGGGATAGATTACCGTAGCGATTTTTATTCCTTGGGTGCAAGTTTCTACGAGTTACTCACTAATAAACTGCCTTTTGCAGCTACTGACTCTATCGAATTAGTTCATTGTCATATTGCCCAAAAACCTATTCCTCTGCATGAACTTGTAGAAACGTTAAGTTTAACCTCTCAATTAATACCTAAAGCTGTTTCAGATATTGTCATGAAATTGTTGGCAAAAACCCCAGAAGAACGATACCAAAGTGCTTGGGGAATCAAAGCTGATTTGGAAACCTGTCTTACTCAGTTACAGAATTTAGGGCAAATTAACCCATTTTCTTTAGCAACTCAGGATATTGGCGATCGCTTTGTCATTCCGGAAAAGCTTTATGGTAGGGAAAAAGAAATCACTCAACTATTAACCACTTTTGAGCGAGTAGCGAACCCTTCTCAAGGGCAGGGGGGCGAAATGATGCTAGTTTCTGGTTATTCAGGAATTGGCAAATCTGCCTTGGTTAATGAAATTCACAAACCTATATTACGTCAGCGAGGCTACTTTATTAAGGGAAAATTCGACCAGTTGCAGCGAGATATTCCCTATGCGGCAATTACTTTAGCCTTTCAAGATTTAATACGACAGTTACTTACCGAAACTGAAGCGACACTACAAACTTGGAAACAGCAACTTTTAAAAGTGTTGGAGCCGAATGCTCAGGTTATCATTGATGTAATTCCAGAATTAGAGCAGATTATCGGTAAACAGCCACCAGTCGAACAATTAGAAGCAACTGAAGCTCAAAATAGATTTAACTTATTCTTCCAAAGATTTGTTGGTATTTTTTGTAAAAAAGAACACCCCTTAGTTATCTTCCTCGATGATCTACAGTGGGCAGATTTAGCTTCCTTGAAATTAATTGAGCTATTAATAACAGATTCTGACAGCAAATATTTATTGTTCATAGGAGCCTATCGAGATAATGAAGTTGATGTAACTCATCCTTTAATGCAGACCTTAGAGCCAATTAAAAAAGAAGGTGCTAGGGTAAATAATATCTCGCTCCAACCCTTGGCAGTCAAATACATCAACCAATTAATTGCTGATACTTTAAATTGTTCTACAAACAAATCCAAATCCCTGGCAGAGTTAGTCAATAACAAAACTCAAGGTAATCCTTTTTTCTTAACTCAACTGCTCCAATCTCTGCACAGAGACAAGTTTTTATCATTTAACCACCATAAAAAATATTGGCGCTGGAATATTAAAGAAATCGAAAGAGTAGGCATAACTGATAATGTCGTTGACTTAACTATCGCTAAGATTACCAAGCTGGATGAAAAAACTCAGAAGATTTTGCAATTAGCAGCTTGTATTGGCAACCAATTTAATTTAGCAGTTCTCTCTGTAGTTAATAATAAATCTCAAATAGCTACAGCTAGAGAACTGCAACCAGCACTAGAATCAGGTTTAATTATACCCCTGAGTAATGACTATAAAATACCGCTACTTTGGAATCAGGAAGAAATATCAAGGGATACTTCAGAAATATCCCCTGCTTTTATTCCCAAAATACCTCAATATATCCCCTACAAATTTTTGCACGATAGAGTTCAGCAAGCTGCTTATGCTCTGATTGCAGAAGATGAGAAAAAATTCGTTCATTTGCAAGTTGGTCGTCTTCTTCTAGAGGAGACTAAAGAAGATGATTTAGAATCAAATATTTTTGAGATTGTTAACCAACTTAACGAAGGACGTCAATTAATTAACCAGCTTTCAGAAAGAGAGAATTTAGCAAAATTAAATCTTCAAGCTGGTAAAAAAGCAAAAGCCTCAACAGCTTATCAAGTAGCTCTTCAATATGTAGAAAATAGCCTAAGTTTGTTAGAAGCAAAGAGCTGGAAAAAACAGTATAATCTAACCCTAGAATCACATTTGCAAACCTTAGAACTACTTTGTTTAAATACCCAGTTCACTAGAGTTGAAAATATTGCTAACACTATACTAGAAAAAAGTCATAATATTCTTGAACAAGCTAAAGTTTATCAACTCAAAATATCTTACTATTATACTATATTTCAATCTCAAAAAGCAATAGATACTGGTTTTAAGATTTTAGCAAAACTAGGAATAAATATTTCAGACAAAGCCATCAGTATAGATGAAAGAATTGAACAACAGCAAGAATATATTAAATCATTCTTGAAAGATAAACAAATTGAACATTTAGCCAATTTACCGATAATAACTGACCAGTATAAACTAGCAACAATACAAATCTTACAACAAATAATGACAGCTGCACACACAACACAGTTTTCCTTATTTGTTGAGGTGGTATTAGCCCAAATTAACTTGTGTATTGAATACGGTAATTTTCCTCAAGCTGCTGGTGTATACAATACTTACGGAATACTTTTATGTACAAATAAACAGTATATTAATGATGGATATGAATTTGGTAAATTATCTCTCAAGTTACTCGAAAAAATTAATAGTCCTAAATTACAAACTCTTATTATACAGATGTATTATGGACAAATATGGCCTTGGAAAGAATGCCTGAGAGATAAAGAGGCACAACAAACATTACTGAATTGTTTTCAAACAGGGATAGATGCAGGCGAGTATGAATATGCTTCTTATGCAGCTATTAACTATTGCTTAATTAAATTGTTTGGGGGACAAAATTTAGAAGAAGTTGAGCTGGATTATCAAAAATACACTAACTTGATTAAAAAATTGAAACAAGATTTTAGTTTTTATAATCTAGTAATTTTTTATAATTTAACAACAATATTATCAAAAACGAATAATAATCTACCAATTACAATTGAAAATTTTCAGCGCCAAGAAAATGAATTATTAAAAGAATGGACGGCTCAAAATAATGAATGGCTACTATTACTTGCATATTGTGCAAAGATAATTAATTTTTACCTTTTGAAGGATTATTTTAGTGCTTTTAATAGTAGTACCAATGCAGAAAAATACAAAAATGCTACAGCGGCATATCTGACTACACCACAACACAAATTTTACTCTTCTCTTTCCTTGATCGCTAATTACCATAATTGCACGATAGAACAACAAAAAAAAATATTAAAACAAGTACAAAAAAATCAAGAGGATATAAACATATGGGCTAGTCATTGCCCTGCTAACTTTCAAAATAAATACAATTTAGTAGCAGCAGAAAAAGCACGAGTATTAGGAAAAAATTGGCAAGCTCAAGAACTTTATGAAAAAGCAATTCAAGGAGCCAAACAATCTGAATTTATCCACGAAGAAGCCATAGCTTACGAACGAGCAGCAGAATTTTACCTCTCTTTGGCTCGAGAAGAAATAGGACGACTATACCTCAAAAATGCCCATCATTGTTATTCTCGCTGGGGTGCAACAGCTAAAGTTCAAGCCCTAGAAACTGAATACCCCCAATTTCTTAGGGATATGAGCAACCAACAAAAAAAGCAAAGTATTAAGACAACTGAATCCACTGCTAATACCAATCCCCAAGTCTTGGATATCGCTACAGTTACCAAAGCTTCTCAAGTCTTAGCTGGCGAAATTAAACTAGACCAACTGCTGGCTAAGTTAATGAAAACTCTTATTGAAAATGGCGGTGCTCAAACAGGCTTTCTGATTCTCGAAAAAGATGGGCAATGGGTAATCGAAGCGGAAGGTACAGTAGATGCTGATGAAGTGACTCTACTGCGATCGCTTCCTATTGACTCTATAGATACCGACACCCAGACACCCCTGCTACCCGTTACCATTATCAACTATGTTGCCCGTACCCAGGAAAATGTCATCTTAAATAATGCTATCGATGAGGGACAATTTACCCTTGACCCCTACATTGTTGCTAACCACCCTAAATCGATTCTCTGCACTGCCTTGCTGAATCAGGGCAAAGTCAGCGGCATTATCTATTTAGAAAATAATCTCACAACTAGCGCCTTTACCAGCGATCGCATCGAAGTTTTAAGAATTCTTTCAGCGCAAGCGGCAATCTCTATTGAAAATGCTCGTCTCTACACACAGTTAGAAGACTATAACCGTAATCTAGAGCTGAGAGTAGAAGAACGCACTGAAGAACTCTCCCAAACTCTGGAAGTGCTCAAAGCGACTCAAGCGGAACTGATTTTTGAAAACGAGTTACTCAAGAGTGATGAACAAGCCTCGAATTTTGATTATCAAGTAGGGGGAAGCCTGCCGATGGATGCTCCTACTTATGTCGTGCGTTCAGCGGATCGTTATCTCTATCAAGCATTGAGGCGCGGGGAAGTTTCCTACATTCTCAATCCCCGCCAGATGGGTAAATCAAGCCTGATGGTAAGCATGATGAACCATCTCAATCATGAGGGATATAGCTGCGGCGCGATCGATCTGACTCGGATTGGTAGGGAAAACATCACACCTGAGCAATGGTATAAAGGTTTGACAGTAGAGCTATGGCGAAGTTTTGGTTTGTCCAGAAAAGTGAATCTCAAAACTTGGTGGCAGGAGCAAGGGGATATTTCTCCAGTGCAAAGGTTGAGCGAATTCATCGAAGAAATTTTGCTGCCTACAGTTGCTCAAGCAGATGATCCTATCCCTCAAAACCTGGTAGTTTTTATCGATGAAATTGATAGCATCTTGAGTTTGAATTTTCCAGTTAATGACTTTTTTGCTCTCATTCGCTCCTGCTATAATCAGCGTAGTATCAATCCTGAATATCGACGCTTAACCTTTGCCTTTTTTGGCGTTGCTACCCCTAGTAACTTAATGGCTGACAAGCAAAGGACTCCTTTTAATATTGGTCAGGCGATTCAACTTGAGGGTTTTAAAGATCATGAAGCCCAGCCTCTACTGCAAGGATTAGCAGAGAAAGTGAGCAATCCTCAAACACTGCTCAAAGAAGTGTTAGCCTGGACTAATGGTCAACCTTTTTTAACCCAAAAGCTCTGTCAATTCATCCGCAATACTTCAGCCTCTATCCCTACCAACCAAGAAGCTGAATGGATTGCCGATTTAGTGCAAAGCTCGATTATAGATAATTGGGAATCACAGGATGAACCAGAGCATTTGAGAACTATACGCGATCGCCTCCTCAAGAGTCAACAATCTGTGCGGCTACTAGAGATCTATCAACAAATCCAGCACCAAGGAGAGGTTGTACCTTGTGATTCTCCAGAAGAAAACGAATTGCTCTTGTCAGGGTTAGTCGTCAAGCAACAGGGGTTGCTGAGAGTTAATAACCGGATTTATGAATCGATCTTTGACTACAGTTGGGTTGAGCAACACCTAACACCTATGGGATGAGACTCTCGAGAAATACGCTCAAAGCTAATGGCTAATTGCTAATCAGAGAATTGTTTCTCCAGGGTGAACGAAATATGAGTGATATCATATCCGGTTGAACACTTACACTTTGGTGGCAATAAGGCAGAGGGCAGAGGGCAGAAGGCAGAAGGGAAGGAAGAAGGTTGCAAGGTAGAAGGGAATAATAACGGTTTAGGCGGACATGATATGACACACCTAAAAATGTAGGTTGGGTGGAACGAAGTGAAACCCAACACAATGTACTCCGGCGTTGGGTTGGCTATCCCTTCACCCAACCTACCTAATCCCTCATTTTAGCTGGATCACGGCAGTAGGGTGTGTTAGCGCAGCGGACGCTGCTGGCGAAATATTTCGTAATGTCGTGAAGCGACACCGAAGCCCCCTAAATCCCCCTGGGATTCCCCTCCCGTCCCCCTTAATAAGGGGGAAGCCAGAAGATGCTTCGCTCTTGGTTCGATGGGGAAGCCAGAGGATGCTTCGCTTTTTATTCCACGGGGGACTTTGAGTCTTAGCTCCCCCAGAATTGGGGGCTGGGGGGCTTGAAAAACCTTCGTCTCATCGACAATATTCAATAATGTTAATTTCGCCACCAGTATCGCGCAGCGTAACGCACCACGTTGTGGGTGCAATCATTTTCAAAAATCGCCTAAGAAGAGCAGAAGTCAGTCAGCTGAGACTCTGAATCAAGTACACTGGATCATATGTCTATTATAGTGGCTCAAAACCTGAGTAAGGTTTATTCCGTAGCAGTAAAAGAACCGGGTCTTAAGGGTACATTGACTCACTTTCTCAACCGTACCTATCGTCAAGTCAAAGCAGTTCAAGACGTTTCTTTTGAAATTGGCATGGGAGAGGTAGTAGGATTCCTAGGACCTAATGGTGCGGGAAAAACTACCACTCTAAAAATGCTTACTGGACTAATTCATCCTTCAGATGGTCGAGTGAGAGTTGCGGATCACATTCCCTTTAAGCGTCAAGCTAGCTTTTTACAAAAGATTACCCTAGTTATGGGACAAAAGCAGCAGTTGCTTTGGGACTTACCAGCCCTAGATTCGTTGAAAATTAATGCTGCTGTCTATGGCATTTCTCATAAAGACTTCCGGTATCGAGTCGGTGAACTTACAGAAATGCTTGCCCTAGAAGGTAAACTGAAGCAGCCGGTGCGGAAACTTTCTTTGGGGGAGCGCATGAAAGCTGAACTGCTAGCAGCACTGCTCCACCAACCTAAAATATTATTCCTGGATGAGCCAACTCTCGGATTGGATGTTAATGCTCAACTAGCAGTGCGGGAGTTCTTGCGCGAATATAACCGTAATACGGGAGCCACCGTACTGTTAACCAGTCACTATATGGCTGACATTACTGCTCTATGTCAACGAGTACTAGTGATTCATCAAGGCCAGCTGATTTATGATGGTTCTCTTGAGGGATTGTTGGAGCGTTTTGCTCCTTATCGGGAGGTAAAGGTAGAACTTACCCAACACTTACCTGCCGAAAAGCTATCTATCTATGGTGAACTAGAAGCAGTAGAAGGTTTAGAAGTACGCTTCTTGGTGCGAAGAGAGGAACTTACCTCTACTGTATCCCGAATATTGGCAGAGCTGGAAGTGAGAGATTTGAGTGTTGCTGAACCACCCATTGAAGAAGTAATCGGTAGAGTTTTCAGTACGGGGGTAGTATCTTGAACAGAATTATTAGAAAAGTTCAAGCCTTTCTCTCAGTTTACTACGCCTATCTGCTGCAATACCGAGCCGAACAGTTTTTGTGGATTTTGTCCGGCACTTTTCCTCTAATTATGATGGGTGTTTGGACTAAGGCATCCCAAGGGGGACAATTTGGCTTGGGAACTACATATTTTGCTCGCTACTTTATCTCCGTTTTTATTGTTAGTGAGTTGACATTAGTTTGGGTGATTTGGAATTTTGAAAAGGAAGTAGTACAAGGAAAGCTTTCTCCCCGACTGCTACAACCAATTGATCCGGCGTGGCATCATGTAGCAGAACATGTATCCGAACGGTTTGCTCGCTTACCTTTAATACTATTGTTAGTTAGTTTCTTCTTCTTGCTCTATCCTCAGGCATTTTGGCTACCGAGTTTGGGTAGAGTATTGCTGTTTATGTTGGTAAGTTCAATAGCTTTTTCCCTGCGCTTTTTAGTCCAATACACCCTAGCTATGTTTGCCTTTTGGACAGAACGAGCTGCCGCTCTTGAGCAATTTTGGTCTTTACTTTACTTATTTCTTTCTGGCGTGATTGCTCCTCTGGAAGTTTTTCCTCCACTAGTGCGGGAAGTCGCCCGTTGGACACCTTTCCCTTATCTCATAGACTTTCCTGCATCCATTTTAATGGGACTACCAGTTGATATTGGGCGAAGTATGTTGGTGATGCTGGGTTGGAGTCTGGTGTTTTTCCTGTGGAACCGTTGGCTGTGGCGTAGGGGCTTGAAACAGTATTCAGGAATGGGAGCTTAGGATTGAGAAGACAGAGAAGAACCACATGACCAATGAATAATTAATAATTGATAATTAATAATTGTTGAACAATATATGGGCGCACCGACATGCGCCCTAAACGTGAACCCTAAATCTGCGATCGCACTTGTCGTTGTAAAATTAAATGATTATGCTCAGTTAACTTAGCTTCCCAGTCAGGTTCAACGACAATTGTGCTAATTTTTTCAACAATGATAGCAGGACCACTAATCTTATCTTCTGGCTGTAAATCTTCCCGTTGATAAACAGGCGTATCCTGCCATCGTTCTGCGGTAAACATCTGTACTGTCTCCACAGGTATGGGAGCTTGATTTAGAGGACGACTACGAATCATTACAGGTTCTTCCGGAGTATCCATCTGTTGAATAACTTCCACAGAAACAGATTCTACGATTAAGCCTTTCTCCCTTTGCATGAAACCGTAGCGGGACTTATGTTCTATCTCAAACTCTTGTTGCATCTGGGTAACATCTGAGTCAAAATCAACAGTTAAGGTAGAGTTAGTTCCTTCATACTTTAAATTCACTTTGCGGACTATTTCCTCCCCTTCTGCCTCCTGCCTCCTGCCTTCTGCCTCCTGCCTCCTGCCTCCTGCCTCCTGCCTCCTGCCTCCTGCCTCCTGCCTTCTGCCTTCTGCCTCCTGCCTCCTGCCTTCTGCCTTGCTTTGTTCACTTCTAGCTTGGGTTTCTAAGCTACTCATTAATTCCACCAATTGAGGAATTAATTCTGGAGTCAGAGACTTTTCTACTCCCCCTTCCCGAATTGCTCGAATATCAGCTAATCCCATACCATAGGCGGAGAGCACACCAGCATAGGGGTGAAGAAAGATGGTTTTCATGCCCAAAGTATCAGCAATCAAACAAGCAACTTGTGCTCCAGCACCACCAAAACAGCAAAGAACATATTGAGTGACGTCATACCCCCGTTGTAAACTAATCTTTTTAATCGCATTCGCCATATTCTCCACTGCGATCGCGATAAATCCAGCTGCTACTTGTTCAGGTGTACGAGTATCTTCTGTAGCGGCAGTAATCTCTTGAGCTAATTGGGTAAATTTCTGAATAACAATATCTTTATCTAAAGGTAAATTTCCATCAATGCCAAAGACAGCAGGAAAATATTGCGGATGAATTTTGCCTAACATCACATTAGCATCAGTAACTGCCAAAGGACCTCCACGTCGATAACTAGCAGGGCCAGGATTAGAACCAGCAGATTGAGGTCCTACTCGATAACTAGAACCATCAAAAAAGAGAATTGAACCACCACCAGCAGCAATCGTATTAATTGCTAATACAGGAACTCGCATCCGCGTTCCCGCAATTTCTGAATCCAGTTGTCGTTCGTACTCTCCTTTAAAATGGGCAACATCTGTACTAGTTCCCCCCATATCAAAAGTTATTACTAATTCAAAACCAGCCCTTTTACTAGTTTGTACCGCACCCACAATACCGCCAGCAGGACCACTTAAAATACTATCTTTGCCTTGAAATTGTTCTGCTGCCACTAACCCGCCATCAGATTTCATGAACATAATGCTGACTCCGGGTAACTGACTAGCTACTTGATTAACATAACGGCGCAAAATCGGAGTTAAATAAGCATCAACAACAGTTGTATCCCCTCGGCTAACCAATTTCATTAAAGGACTTACTTGATGGGATACAGAAATTTGGCTAAATCCGACTTCCTGGGCAATTTTGGCTGCTTTTTGTTCATGATTGGGATAGCGATAGCTGTGCATAAAAACAATGGCACAACTGCGAATGCCTTGGTTATAAGCAGCTTGTAAGTCTTTTTTTACTTGTTCGGTATTAATCGGGACTAATGTATTACCCTGAGCATCATAGCGTTCCTCAGCTTCAATTACCTGTTCGTAAAGCAGACTTGGTAAAATGATTTGACGAGCAAAGATATCCGGACGATTTTGGTAACCAATTCTCAGAGCATCTTTAAAACCTTTGGTGATTAGCAGAACAACGCGATCGCCTTTTCTTTCTAACAGAGCGTTTGTTGCTACAGTTGTCCCCATTTTGACAACTTCTATGACTTCGGTAGCCATAGGTTCATCCTCTGCAAGAGCCAGGATATCCCGAATCCCTTGAATGGCTGCATCTTGATACTGTTCTGGATTTTCTGAAAGTAATTTATAGACGATAACCCATTGCTGGTTAGGCAGAGGAACGATTAAAAAACGTTCGGGATGTTGGCATAGTCTGTCTACGATTGCCTGATTGTTAGTAACAGCGACAATATCGGTAAATGTACCACCCCTGTCAGCAAAAACTTTCAACATATTTTTTTGGATTTGATGCCCTATAATTTGAGTAATGAGTAGTGAGTGAAGAAATTTGCGTCAATTCTCTTTAATCCTGACTCGGTTTTTCTTCAGAGATTAGCCATTAGCCACTAGCTATTAGCCATTAGCAATTAGCCATTAGCCATTAGCCAGAGTGTTTCTTAAAAGCCATTAGCCATTAGCCATTAGCCATTAGCCAGAGTGTTTCTTAAAAGCCACTGCAAATTTTACTTCACCCATTCTGCGGTATGTAGCAGTCAAAGAAATTCCCAGGTTTATTAAAGAGAGCCGAAAGGTTGGTGAATTAACCTCTACCCGCAATTTCCGCAACTGGGTTAGGCAACAATTAGAATAACTCTCTTAACCTAACTTACAAGATTTGCGATCGCACCGCACTAATTAAGATGCTACGGCAAAGTCTGTATTTGGATTAGGGCGACGGTTACACAGACCGATATACTCTGCTAAGATATGCTCAATGAGTTTGGGGTACTCCGTTAGTTTATCCATTCTGTAAATGAAAAAAGATGGGACTACAGATTTTAATTTCTGATTCCATTTTGCAAGCTATTCGTTTGCCTGAACAGCGTATTGAGCAGGAATTGCTGCAAGAATTAGCTATTGCTCTCTATATGCAGGATGTACTATCCTTTGGCAAAGCACGAGAACTGGCTCAAATGGATAAATATGAATTTGGGCAAGTACTTGGTCGGCATGGAGTTGTCAGGCACTACAGTGTTGAAGAATTAGACGATGATCTGACTTATGCTGGTAGTGAGTAACACCTCCCCAATTTTAAATTTGGCTATTGTGGATCGACTTACTCTTTTACATCTACAGATTGGCAAGATTCTGATTCCAAGTGGTGTACTCGAAGAGTTGAAGATTACTGAAGATAGACCTGGTTCCCAAGCAATTAGCTTGGCAATTTCAGCTGGATGGATTCAAATTCGCGAGGTTAGTAATCAACCCCTGACGCAGCTCTTGAAGCAAACTTTGGACAAAGCAGAATCTGAAGCGATTGCTCTTGCAGTTGAACTCAAAGCAGACTGGACATTAATAGATGAACGTGATGCCAGGAAAGTTGCTAAATCCTTGGGATTGAAAGTAACAGGTATTTTGGGAATTCTGCTCCGTGCTAAACAAACAGGCGAACTGGAATCGTTGCAACCTGTCATTGATAATCTGATTAAAAAAGCTGGATTCCGGATTGCGCCAGAATTATTGGCACAAATTCTTAAGTAATTACAAATCAAGTTTAGCTTTCAACTTAGTTTTTTGTGCTTAAGCATAACTTACCACAAAAGTTTGTTGTTTGTTGTTTGTCATTTTTCATTGGGCTCAAGGGGTGATACCAAATCCGCTTTACCAAGGGTCTATTAAAAAAAATCAAAGCCTTTGTCTGGAAAAGATTTGGGGATTTTGATAAGTACCCCACAATAACCGGATTTGGTATGAGAAAGGGGTGGAGGGGTTGTTTGCTGTTTAAAATTAAGATAATAAGGCACTCTAGTAATTCTAAATTCTAAATTCTAAATTCTAAATTTCAAACAAAGATGACTCTCTCCCCTCTTAAAACACCCGTTGTTTATCCAGAACCAGACGGCTCACCTATGGCAGAAAGCGATCCCAACCGGGACTATCTAGTTTATGGGGTTGAATCCCTCAAAATCCATTTTCAAGACTCCTCGGATGTCTACGTTTCCGGCAATCTTTGGCTATCTTATGAGCAAGGAGTCTCCGATGCAGCTGTCTCTCCGGATGTGTTTGTCGTCTTTGGAGTAGAAAACCGTCCCCGCAGAAGTTACAAAGTTTGGGAAGAGCAGGGAAAAACACCGGATTGGGTTCTGGAAGTCACTTCAGGCAGCACTCGCCGTAAAGACGAACGAGAGAAACCACTGATTTACGCTCAAATGGGAGTCTCGGAGTATTTTCAATACGACCCCACCGGAGATTATCTGACACCTTCACTCAAAGGAAGGCGTTTAACACAAGATGGGTATCAAATAATCACTCCCAATTACCTAGAAAACCGAACCCTGGTTATTCCTTCATTCGTATTAGGATTAGAATTGTGGTTATTTCCCAATGGTCAGTTGCGGTTTTTCAATCCTCAACAAGGAGAGTTTTTAAGAACTTATCGCGAAGAACGAGAACGGGGGGATCAAGAACAACAACGAGCTGAGCAGGAACAACAACGAGCTGAGCAGGAACAACAACGAGCTGAGCAGGAACGACAACGAGCTGAGCAGGAACAACAACGAGCTGAGCAGGAACGACAACGAGCTGAGCAGGAACGACACGAAAAAGAACTACTACGACAACGGGCCGAACAAGAACGACAACGAGCTGATATCCTTGCCGCAAGGTTGAAGGAACTCGGAATTAATCCATCGGATTTAGTTTAATCTCGTTCGCCGAAGTCGCCTCATCCATAACCACAATTGCACCGATTCTTCACCAAAGCGCGGGCAATTTCTAACCTTATCAAAGAGCTTGTAGGGTGAGCTTTTTAGGCTTTTTTCACTTGTGGGTTATTTCCGCCGCGCTGTTTTTTTCCATTGAGTTAATTACAAGTGAGGGACTAGGGCTTGAAGTTGATGCTGAGGCTGGTGCAAAGCAACAAACTCCGAACCCCGCATCTTAGGCGCTTGCTGATTGTAGCCGACTTGAAATGACATCAATAACTGCTTCAAAGATGCCCAGGGAGTTTTCTGCTAGGGTGTTGAGGGTATCCAACAAGGGATTAATCTCACAGATTTCCCAACAGCATACCCGTGGATCGCTCACCAGAGCTGCATTGAGGCGACGGGCTTCATCTGCCCAGAGTCCCCCTGGTACAGGTGTGCCGGTACCCATACAAATTGTGGAATCCATGCTGTCCACATCAAAGGTCACGTAGATGATATCGCACTGAGCTAGATAGGTTAAACAGCGCTGGGCAGAAGCTTCTGCACCCAGTTCTCGAACCTCTTGGGTAGTGATAATGGGAATATGGTGTTGCGCAATTACGTAGTTCTCAGCGGCTTCTGTATCACGCACCGATACATAAATCAGATCCTGCAACGACAGATTTGCGCCCTCTGCAATGCCCAGGGATTTACACATCTCCCAGAGCTTTGCCGTTTCTGGATCGAGGTTATTGATTTGCTGGTCATTATTATCATGGGCGGAAGCAGCCCCTAGGGGCATACCGTGCATATTACCAGAAGGTGTGGTGTAGGGAGAATGGATATCGGCGTGGGCATCAATCCATACTACTCCGAGCCGCCGTTCCGGAAATGCCTTTTTGATGCCTGCAATAGTGCCTGCGGCAGTTGAGTGATCGCCCCCTAAGACAACCGGAAATAAGCCATCTTGCAGAGTCTGAGCGACAATATCTGTTGTGCGAGCCAAGACTTTATAAATGGCATCAATATATTTGGCATGGGGATAGACTTGAGATTGGGCAAGGGCGTGGTTCTCGTTCTGCACGGCTCGATTATCCAGGCTAATGACCCCGTTTTCTGCTCGCATACGAGCAGTTTGTTTCTCAACAGCAGCTTCCTTGAGAAAGTTAATGCCCTTCGACGCACCACGTTTGCCCGCACCCAGATCAGAATCGACTTCCACCAAGGCAACGGAGGATACTTCAGCCACTTTGGCATACTGCATTAAAATCTTCTTAAAACTACGGAGTGCTGCTACCGTAATTTTGAGCTCACTCTCATCTGCCTGGGTAGCAATAAATTCCTCAAAATCAATTTGTCCATCTCCATCGAGATCGGCTTTTTTAACTAGAGTGTCAATCTCGGCATCACTGGTATTAGTGTTAAAACAGCGGACTATTTGAGTGAATTCCTCAAAGGACAAATGCCCACTGTTATCCACATCAATCAGCTGGAAAATCTGGCGCAAATCACTACTTACATCTAAATCTTGGCGCTTTGCCATCCATTGGATAAAGCTGTCGTGGGGGACAACGCCATCTATAACGCGATTCAATAAGTTAGTGCGATCGCTAGGGGAAATCCCTCGCCCCAATAATTCCAAGGCATCGACCACTTCTTGTCGAGTTAAGCAACCATCACCATTGGCATCAAATAAGCCATAGATTTTCTCGAATTCTGCTAATTTTTTGGCAGGTAGCAATACATCCCTGGACATTGGTTAATTCCTTATCTAAATTGTTGAAAAGGTTGGCTATCAGCTATCAGCTATCAGCTTATATCAAGTTCCGATAAACAGTTATAATTCCTTTCTACCTTGCAACCTTCTTCCTTCCCTTCTGCCCTCTGCCTTCTGCCTTGTTGGGCTACCAGAGTGCGATCGCGACAAAGCATCAACTTTTCTGCTAAAACCTGCACTTGAGGTTCCCGGATAATCGAGAAATGTTCTCCAGGAATTTCGTGGATTTCTATTTCTCCCGCAACAAAATCTCCCCAACCTAAAGTGCGATCGCCCCCTAGATCTATCGGCTGCTGGCTGGCATTAAACAGCACAATATTACCTGGATAAGGTCGCGCTTCATAGTTATAAGACGCAATAGCCGTGGCTTGAAAAACTTCAAACAAATTTTCCAAATCCTCAACTCTCACTTCCTCCGGCAAGAGATCGAACATCTTGGCTTGTTTGAGGACATACCCCAATCGCTCTTCTGGCATCAGTTGTTGTAGTTGCTCGCAGGATACGGGGACTTCTTTCCCGCGAGGAGCGCTCATTTCTTCAGCAAATAATCTGGAATAAAAAATATCGGGACTTAGCATCCTTCCTGGCGTGCTATCAATCAAAAGCCTGTGGTGTTCTGGAGCAGAAGCTTCTATTAGTGCTAGCAATGCTAGGATATCCCCTTGTTGGTGTAACTGTTGTGCTATTTCTAAGGCTAAGTGACCACCTACGCAAAAACCAACCAAGTAGTAAGGACCGCGAGGTTGAATGGTTTTAATTGCTTTTAGGTGGTGAGTGGCGAGTTCCTTGAGATTAGTATAAGGCGATCGCTCCCCATTGAGACCGGGCGCTTGCAAACCATAAATCTGTTGTTCGCTCCCCAGATTGCGGACTAAATCCAGATAAAATAAAACAGTGCCGCTGCTGGGAGGGACTAAGAATAGAGGCGGTAAATCCCCATCGGGCTGCATCTTAACTAGAGGTGAGGTTAACCCAGAATCTTCGCCGGAGCGCAAAAAAATAGCGAGTTGCTCAATAGTAGGACTTTGCAAAAGTGCTGCCAAAGAAAGATTTTTGCCTAACTTTTGTTGCAGCCGAGCAATTAAAGCGATCGCTAACAAAGAATGACCGCCGATGTCAAAGAAATTATCTCGGATGCCTACGGGAGAAACTTCCAAAACATCAGACCAGATTTGTGTCAGTTGCAATTCTAGGGTATCGCGAGGTGCAATAAAAATGGCATTGCTAGCGCTGCTAGTCCCATCCGTTGCGGGGAGCGCCTGCCAGTCAATTTTGCCGTTGGGAGTTAGAGGCAGGGAGTCTAGCATCACAAAAGCCGAAGGCATCATATAGTCCGGCAGCTTTTCCTTGAGAAAAGCACGCAGTTTTGGTGTTAGTTGCTGCACTTGCTTCCCATACAAGAGGTTATTGGCAAAGTCGCTCCAATTTTTCTGGGAAGATAGAGTGCGATCGCACCGATCGAAAACTATTGGTGCAACTCCATCTGCTTTGAGATCATCTAGTTCTTCAAGAAATAGATTGGGAACTACATAAGCCACCAACCGCTTGTTGTTCGGTTGGTCTTCACGAACTATGACTGTAGTTTGCCGAACCTCCGGGCGCTTCGCCAGTAGCGCCTCGATTTCTCCTGGTTCGATTCGGAAGCCGTGAATTTTTACCTGGTTGTCGATGCGACCGAGAAGTTCGATGTTGCCGTCCGGAAGATAGCGTGCTTGATCTCCGGTTTTGTACAGACGCGCTCCCTCTTCTTGACTAATATCAAATCTGGCTAAACACTTATCATATTCTTCTACCTTACAACCTTCTGCCTTCTGCCTTCTGCCTTCTGCCTTATTGCCATCGAAGTGTAAGTATTCTACCGGATTTGGTATAAAAGGATTAGCAATAAACTTTTTTGCAGTTAATTCCGGACGGTTGAGATAGCCTCTAGCTAAACCGATGCCACCAATATGCAGTTCTCCTGGTACACCGATGGGAACCAGTTGGAGATGAGCGTCGAGAATATAGAGAAGAGCGTTAGCAAAGGGTTTACCGATAGGGACTGGAGACTCAACGGGTCGCTGGATATTAGCGTTTTCAAAATAGCAACTGTCAATGGTTGCTTCACTGACTCCATAAGAATTCACTAACCGAGTTCCCGAACCGCAGAATTGGCGAAATCGTTGGTATTCTTGCACAGACCAGCTATCCGAACCGATCGCCAATACCCTCATGAAATCTAGGTTTTGCTCGGTGTTCTCCAAATACTCGATTAAATTTCTCATTACCGCTGGCACAAATTCTGCGTAATCGACTTGCTCTTGGAGCATCAATCGATACAGCTTTTCTGGCTCTAACAAAAAGTCCCTCGGACATAGAACTAATTTGGCTCCCGAGCAAAGGGCACGAACCCAATCTCCCGTAAAGACATCAAAGGAGAAACTCGCCATTTGCAGATGGCTGCTTTGTGGACGTAGCTGGTATGCTTGCTCCCAAGATCGATAGGCATTTACCAGACTTTTATGCTCGATTTCCACCCCTTTTGGCTTTCCGGTAGAACCTGAAGTGTAGATGACGTAAGCCAAAGAAGCTGGTTTGGTAGGAAAGGCAAGATTTTCTGCGCTATTTTGAGAAATGACCGGCCAATCTTGATCCAAGAAAACAACCCGTCCCTTGCTTTCTGGGAGTCGAACTACTGATTTTTCGGAAGCCAACAGCAAAGTTACTCCTGAATCTTCTAACAAATAAGCCAGGCGATCGCGCGGATAGCTAGGGTCTAAGGGTAAATACGCCCCCCCCGCCTTGAGAATGCCCAACAATCCCACCAGCATTTCCACCGAGCGCTGTATGCAAATCCCCACTATTACCTCTGAACCTACTCCCAGAGATTGCAAATAATAGGCCAATTGATTTGCCTTAGCGTTCAGCTCCCGATAGGTAATTTGTTCGTTCCCAAAGACTACCGCGATATTGTCTGACCTCCGTTCTACCTGTTCTGCAAATAACTCATGAATGCACTTATCTTGGGGATAATCTGTTTGAGTATTGTTCCAGGACACCAACAATTGATGTTGTTCTTCTGGCCTCAGCAGGGGTAAAAACGCAACGCGCTGTTCTGGATTGGCGACAATCGACTCTAGCAAGCATTCTAAATGTCTTGCCCAGCGGCGAATAGTGTTGGCATCAAACAGGTCTCCACTATATTCCCAGATGAAATGGAGAGATTTGTCAAGTTCCTCAATTGCCAAACTTACATCAAATACCGAACCCTGTTCATGTACGGCTAAGTAGGGCTCCATAGACAGTGCTTTCTTTCCTGCTGGGAGTTCTGGTCTCTCCGGTTTGTACCAGCGATGCTTGCGCCAAGTGAAATCGACTTGAATGAGAGGGTGTCGCCTGGCATCTCGACGAGGGTTGAGTCGTTTGACTAATAAGTCGAAGGGATAATCTTGATGAGCCTGTGCCTCCGTTACCGTGCGATCGATGCGGGCGAGAAATTCTATGAAGGTGGGGTTATCCGCAAGAGTTGCCCGCAATACCACCTCGTTGTTAGAGTAACCGACAATGCTTTTAAGCTCCTCAACACTCCACCTTGCTGCCATTGCACTTCCTAGCACGATGTCTTCTTGACCCGATAAGCGATGGAGCAGGACAAAGAAGGCAGCCAGCATAGTCCGGTAAAGACTGACTCGGAGATCGGCAGCGAGTTGTAGCAGTTTCTCTCGGAGTCGTTGGTCGATCTCGACAATATGGAATTCCTTCCGTCGGCTCAAATCCCTTAGTCGCGTTTTGTCTGTTGGCAGATTCAAAATCGGCAAGCAGTCGGCTAGTTGTTTCTGCCAGTAGTGAAAGAGTTGTTCTCCTCGGGCAGACAAGAGCATCTCAGACTGCCAGGACACATAGTCGGTGTATTGCCAGGGAGAATCTGCCAGCAAGTTAGCTATTTTTACTTCTGGGAGATTCTCGACGGAAGCCGTGTATAGTATCCGGAGTTCTTTGAGCAGCAAGTCAAATGACCACCCATCCCCTGCAATGTGGTGCATAGTTATCAATTGGACAAAGTCCTGGGGCGACCGGGCAAACAGTTCCAAGCGCATTATCGGACCCGTTTCTAAATTGAAGGGACGCTCTACTGCTGCCATAATTTTGGCCTTTAATTCGTCCGACCTCCACCTAGCAGCGTCTGTTACCTCAATCTTGACTTTGCAGTCTTGATTAACTACTGCAAAGGGTTTGCCGTTCCGAGTCTTATAGGTAGTTTGCAGAATCGAATGTCGTCCAACCAGCTTCTGCCAGGCTTTTCGCCAAGCCTCTAGGTTTAACTCTCCAGCCAGACGAGTGGTTATAAATATGTTGTAAGCTATGCTTTCTGGATCCTTCTGGTAAATGAACCATAAGGCTTGCTGTCCCCGCGAGAGAGGAGAAAAATACTGAGCGTTGTCTGGAGATTGATTCTGCATTCTAACTTTACAGCATCACTGGCGTTGATTTTACTGGCATCAACGGCTTCGACGCTATTCATTAGTCATTATTAATTGTTGAAACCTGCTTTGGTGAGTCAGTATTTAAAAAAAATGGACACAACTGGACTCGAACCAGTGACCCCTACGATGTCAACGTAGTGCTCTAACCAACTGAGCTATGCGTCCGCACAATTTGTAACTATAACACAAAATCAAACAAAGCTGCAAATTTTAGTCCTCAAGGAAGATTTTAGTAGTAAATTTGCAACTAAAATATCCCTCAGGCAGTCTAAAAGCAACTGCTTCTGCTAAAATAACCTGGTTGTCCAGCCGAAACCTACATCTTTGAGCCAATCAGTAGAAATTTCTGGTGTAGATACCTTAGCGCAAGAACTAGCGACAATTCAGCAAACTGGTTCTAAGCGGATTGCCATTCTGGGATCGCGTCATGTCCCGATTACTCATCAAAAGCTAATCGAGATCATGACTTATGCTTTGGTTCTAGAGGGTAATCGTATCGTGACCTCTGGTGCCACTGGCACTAACTCAGCAGCAATTCGCGGTGCTATGCGTGCAGATCCTAGCCTCTTGACTGTGATTTTGCCCCAAAGTCTAGACCGCCAGCCACGAGAATCCCGCAAGCAGCTCGAACAGGTGATGCATTTGGTAGAAAATCCCGAAAGCAATAACCTGTCTTTGAGTGAAGCTAGCTCCTTGTGCAATGCCGAAATTGTTTCCCGGTGTCAGCAACTAATTTGCTTTGCCTTTCACGACAGCCGCACTTTACTAAAAACCTGTGAAGAGGCGGAAGACCAACGTAAGCTAGTTACTATGTTCTTCTTTGATTAAGTCATGAATCCTACAGGTTCAGCAATTCTTCTTTATGCTGTTGTGGCAGCAGCGATCCTGGTTTACCTGCCTTTTCTGGTGGTAGGCTATGCTCGTGTGCAGGTGGGCAATGATAATAGTGCTCCTCGTGCGATGTTTGATAAGTTGCCCCCCTATGCTCAACGAGCTAACTGGGCGCACCAAAACTCCTTTGAAACGTTTATCATCTTCTCTGCAGCAGCCTTGATAGCTTATATAACTGGTCAAAGCTCTTCTGTTGCCATAGGAGCTGCGATCGCTTTTGTTGTTGCCCGGGCATTTTACTCCCTATTCTATATTTTCAACATTCCCTTGGCGCGCTCGCTCATGTTTGCCATTGGCTCTCTTTCTAGCTTTACTCTCTTCTTCCTCAGCCTACTCACCGTAAGTAGTTCAGTTAATTAATCTAAATTTTTGCTTGATGGAGTTTCAGACGGTTAGTTGTGCTAAAAGTAAAAACTGACCTATAAATTGTTTAATATATGGCTTCTACTTCTTCATTTGATATTGTCAGTGACTTTGATCAGCAAGAGATGGTCAATGCCGTAGACCAAACTACTCGCGAAATCAAAAGCCGTTATGACCTCAAAGATACTAAAACTACGGTGGAGTTGGGGGAACAAGTAATTACGGTGAATACTGATAGTGAATTTACCTTAGACTCTGTCCATACAATCCTCCGCACCAAGGCTGCTAAGCGCCAACTTTCCCAAAAAATCTTTGACTACGGCAAAGTTGAGTCGGCTAGTGGTAATCGTGTCCGCCAGGAAATTAAGCTCAAAAAAGGCATTAGTCAGGAACTAGGTAAAAAAATCACCAAGCTAATTCGAGATGAATTTAAGAAGGTGCAAGCCTCAATACAAGGCGATGCAGTCAGAGTTTCCAGCAAGTCTAAAGATGATCTACAACAAATTATTCAACGTCTGAAAGAAGAAGATTTTCCTGTTGCTCTACAATTTACCAACTATCGTTAACCTGAAAACTGCCCTGAGTTCAACTCAGATAGGCTCCCATGTCAAAAATTGACCGCCAGCGAGAACACCAAGCCAACGAGCGCACTTTTCTCGCTTGGTTGCGTACCGCTGTTGCTCTGATTGGATTTGGTTTTGCTCTATCCCGTTTTGGTCTATTTCTCAATCATCTAGAAATCACAATTACTAATGGCAATTTGCCTCTTGAGTCTTGGGTTAACTCCCAAAGTCTTGGTCTTACTTTAGTAATAGTAGGAATTCTGGTAATTGTCCTTGCCCTATGGCGTTATAACCAAGTTCTCCGGCAGATTGAGGAGGCTAAGTATCATCCTAATCCCTTGATGGTCTGGTTGACAGCAGGAATTGTTATTTTTCTGGGACTTCTGAGTATTCCTTTCCTCCTTTGGCAACAACCGTCTAATCCGGATACTCCTGCTTCCCTAAGTAGTCCCACGGAACGCTAAATCAGTGTTGAAATTTAATTAACAACTATGAAACGTCGCAAGTTTCTTGAAAATACCGCTCTTGGTGCAGCAACTACAGCTGCTTTAGTTGGGTGTAGTGGAGGCACGAACACTCAAACTACTTCAACGGGTGATTTGCCAACTTTGAGATGGAAGATGGCTACTAGTTGGCCTCAATCCCTAGATACCATTTTTGGGGGAGCACAAACTATTTGCCAACGGGTTAGTGATATGACGGATGGACGTTTTACCATCAAGCCTTTTGCTGCTGGTGAAATTGTACCAGGAACTCAAGTTCTAGATGCTGTTCAGGGAGGAACAGTAGAATGCGGTCACACTGCTAGTTATTATTACATTGGCAAGAATCCTGCCCTAGCTTTTGCTACCAGTGTACCCTTTGGACTTAGTGCTCAGCAGCAGAACGCTTGGCTGTATCATGGCGGTGGCTTAGAGGCGATACAAAAAATTTACTCGGACTTCGGCATCATTAACTTCCCTGCTGGTAATACAGGAACACAAATGGGGGGATGGTTCAAACGGGAAATTAAATCACTTGCGGATCTCAAAGGCCTAAAGATGCGAATTCCTGGGTTGGGTGGCAAGGTGATGGATAGTCTCGGTGTGAATGTGCAGGTGCTACCGGGGAACGAAATCTTTTTGGCTTTAGAACGGGGTGCCATTGATGCTGCTGAGTGGGTTGGTCCTTATGATGACCAAAAGCTGGGTTTAAATAAAGCAGCAAAGTTCTACTACAATCCTGGTTGGTGGGAGCCTGGACCGACTTTGGATGCTTTGGTCAATCAAGAAGCTTGGGATAAGCTACCAAAAGCATATCAGGAAATCTTTAAGACGGCAGCTTTTGAAGCTAATATCAATATGTTGGCTAAGTACGATGCTTTGAATGGTAAAGCCCTTAAGGAGCTGGTAGACAGCGGAACGCAGCTAGCTACTTACAGCCAGGAGATTCTGATAGCAGCTCAAAAAGCAACAGTTGAACTGTTTGAAGAAAATGCTGGTAAGGATGCCAGCTTTAAAGAAGTTTATCAGCAGTGGCAAAAATTCCGGGAAGAAGTTTCTCAGTGGTATCAGATTAATCAGTTGAAGCTTGCTGAGTTTATGTCTAAAACAGACAAGTAATGAGTAATGAATAATGAATAATGAGTAATGAGTAATGAGTAATGAGTAATGAGTAATGAGTAATGAGTAATGAGTAATGAGTTAATTTCAACGAAAGTGCAAGGAAATTGCCTCAATGGGGTCATTTTCCTTGCACCTTCATGGGAAATCCCTGGGTAATCTTGGGGGATGCAAGTGCTCAAAACTGCGATAAATTCTTCATTCCTTATTACTTATTACTTGTTACTTGTTACTTCTTACTTATTCAGCAAGCCCTAAGCAGTGGGAGTATGAATCAATGCTTGCTGTAGGCGGATTTTGTCTCTACCCTGCTGATGGAGAATCACCCAAGATTCAATCAAATCAGGACCGTGAACATCGCCGGTTAGTGCTGCACGGAGCGATCGCATTATTAATCCTTTTTTCACTTTTTGCTCTTTAGTTACCTTTTTAATAATCTGTCCAGCTTCATCTGCACTCAGCTGTGGGAGATCATTAATAGCATCAAGAATCCCTTGCAGTACCTGTGAAGCACCTTCTGCTTGTAGCCTTTGAGCTGCTTCTTCACTAAATTCAACTGAGTCAGTAAAGAATATTCTACTCATATCTACTGCTTCTGGTAAGCGAGTTAAGCTGGCTCCAATCAAGGCTGCTAACTGTTCTAACCAAGAGCGATCGCTTACTGGATCAAATTCTAAACCAGCTGCTTGCCAGTAGGGAATTAGCAGCTCGAGTAACTGGGGTGCATCCATCTGGTGGAGATATTGACTATTAAGCCAATCTAGCTTCGCCCAGTCAAATTTCGCCCCGGCTTTATTAACTCGTTCAAAGCTAAACTGTTCAGCTGCTCCTTCCAGGGTAAAGATTTCCTGGGTGGCATCGGGAGGAGACCAACCCAACAATGCCATATAATTGCCCATAGCTGGGGCAATAAAGCCCATTTCCTGAAATTCAGAGATTGAAGTTACCCCATCCCGCTTCGAGAGTTTCTGTCCTTGTGTATTGAGGATTAAGGGAGTATGGGAGAATTCTGGGACTGTTGCTTCTAGTGCTTCGTAGAGCAAAATCTGTTTAGCCGTATTGGCAATGTGGTCTTCTCCTCGAATAACATGACTAATCTGCATGTCAATGTCGTCCACTACCACTGCCAAATTGTAAAGGGGTTGACCGATCGCATTTTCCTCTGAGGCTCTGGCAATTACCATATCACCCCCTAGGTCACTGGCTCTCCAGGTGAGTTTACCCCTTACTAAATCGTTCCAGACAACCTCCCGGTCATCATCAATCATAAAGCGGATTACTGGCTTGCGCCCTTCTGCTTCAAAGGCTGCCTTTTGTTCTGGTGTCAGATGGCGATGGCGGTTGTCATAGCGGGGTGCTTCTTTTCTCGCTTTCTGAGCCTCCCGCATTTCCTGTAGTTCTTCTGCACTGGTATAGCAATAATAAGCTAGCCCTTGATCTAACAACTTTTGAATTGCTTGTCGGTAGAGTTCCAGGCGTTTTGATTGGAAAATTGGTCCTTCATCCCAAGTTAATCCCAACCAGCTAAGACCATCAAGGATGTTTTGGGTATATTCGGGACGCGATCGCGCCTCATCTGTGTCTTCAATGCGTATAATAAATTGACCGCCGTGGTGACGGGCAAACAGCCAGTTAAATACGGCTGTTCTAGCGGTACCGATGTGTAAGTTTCCCGTTGGACTCGGGGCAATACGGACTCTAACTGTCACAGAAGAATATTTTTTGTTGTTGTCTGCTACTTACAGAATTTAGCGCAAAGCCCACGCTTTTTAAAGGTGGGATGTAGCGCAAGGCACTTTTAAGTGCAGTTTAAAAAATGTACTCCCGATAGTTAGAAGTCCTGTATAATCTACTAGGAGGTGATGAGAATGACCTTTACACTCACCTATGAATTTAAACTCAAACCTACTGCTCACCAAAAAGAAATATTTCAACAGTGGTTAGAAACCAACCGCCAAGTATATAACTATGCTTTAGGCGAGCGAAAGGACTGGTATAAGTCCCGCGC
>JAAHGL010000060.1 GCA_010692635.1 Symploca sp. SIO2C1
CAGGAGTCAGGAGTCAGGAGAATAGGAGTTTAGGAGTTTAGAATAGTCTTTAAAGGGGATTATGGGTTAAGAAGATGCAAGGAAATTGCATTGATGAGCTCAATTTTCTTGCACTTTTCAAGGAAAATAAAAGCTTAAAAGCTATACCAGACAGCGCTTTCAGACTCTTGCAGCAAGCCCTACGTAGGGCTTGCTGTATGAGTCAGCAGGCCCTGAATAGTTAACAAGTATTAAGCCTGTCTTACCGTTGCCTAATTTAGCTGTAATGCTATTGACAGTGAGGCAAGTCTGTCATTATGGAAAACATGGTCACCCAGACAATCGGTGTCCTGGAAAGTCCATAAAGTTTGGATCAGGCTAACAAAACTTATTAATGAGCATCACGACTTCTGTGCTGGCAGATTTGCTGCAAGCTATGCCCCAACTCCGGCAACAAGTTTATTTTAAGGCTTCTTTGACTGCTCTCTCCCATGCAATGGAAGATCAGATTTTGGCAGGCTCAGATCAGCCATTGGTAATTGCTAGCTTCCAAAGAGAGCACTTCTATCGCACTGAAGCAAACAGATATCGACGCATTGCCGAACGGACGTCTCAGGTTTATGTACTAGCAACACCAGAAGCTGAATTCAAGAATAGCTCAGAGTATTACGAAACTGTAGCATTTGAGTCAGCAGATGCTCTCAGCAAAGAATGGCATTTAATCGTGATTGGGCAAAATTATTCTAACTGCTTAGTTTCCAGGGAAAAATCTACAGGTGTACCAGAGCTCATCGATCAGAAAATTGACTCCTCCCGCCGCTTTGAAGGTATTTGGACTTTTGACCGCAATGTTAGCAATCAAGCGGCTTTGCTACTTCTGAATCGTATTGAGATTTATCGACCGGAGTTAGCTACCAAGATTGCAGAAGCAAAAACTCACTATTTAAGGGATTCATCAGCAGTTAGTGCTGGATTAAATCAAAATTCTGCCAATTCTGACGCCTTTGTTCAGCGTTTAGCGACTTACTTACAGGCAGGTCAGTATAAATTACTCAAAGCCTATCGTTCGCTCTCTGCTCAGGAACAGAAAGAGCGCCTAATCAACTCGATCACTGATGCCATTCGGCGATCGCTCAACCCTGAGGAAATTCTGCAAATTGCTGTGCAAGAATTGGGGCAAGCTATTGGAGCTTGTCGATGTGTAATTTACCGGTGTAAGGCAACAGATGCAACTACTACCATCACCCATGAGTTTTTGAGGAAGAGGGATAAAGGGGAAAAGTCTCTTGTCGCCACCCTTGGACAAACTTGGCCATTACAAGATAATTGTTTGTTTCAAGAGGTTGTAGAACATCTAGAACCAATTTATGTCAAAGATACTCAAAAAGACCCTCGCATTAACCCTACAGAGGAATTAGCAAATGGTAATTCTGACGATGTGCTGCTACAGGACCCGTCAAGTATTCTCTCTAAACCGGTTTCTCCTAAAGATGACAACGAAATATCAGCCTTTCCCCAAAAGCAACCCGGTTTCTGTACCAGTTCCCTGGAGAATCTACAAGGAGTAGACATAAAAGTTAACTCACCATCAGCAACTTTAAAGAATTTGGTGCAAAAATTTTCGATTCGTTCTTGGCTGAAAGTACCAGTAATTTACCAGGAACAGTTATTAGGAATGTTAGATTTGCACCATTGCGGCTTAAAACCCTATCACTGGGAAAAAGATGAGCTAACAATGGTCAAAGCGATCGCTACTCAAGTTGGCGTTGCTTTGATTCAAGCTGAAGCCTACGCTAACCTAGAAGAACTAAACCAACAGCTAGCAGCTCTTGACCGCACTCGCAGCAATTTAGTAGCAATCACCGGTCACGAACTACGGACTCCCCTATCCACGATTCAGGTTTGTTTGGAAAGTATGGCAACTGAACCTGATATGTCTCCAGAGTTACGCCAGGTGATGCTTGATACTGCTCTTGCTGATTCTGAAAGGATGCGTAAATTGGTCCAAGACTTCCTCACTCTGTCCCGTTTAGAAAGCGGTCGCGTGGAATGGAATCTAGAACCCCTCTCTATAGAAGAATGCATCTACCTTGCGATGAGTAATATCCGCGCTCATCGGTCTGAGGAGGAACGACCACAAATTACTACTAAAGTGCCAGATAATCTTCCTCTAGTGCAAGCCGATGGTGAATGGCTGGTAGAAGCTCTAGCCAAGCTTCTGGATAATGCCTGCAAATTCACTAGCCCTCAAGGACAAGTAAGTATTAAGGTTAACAGAAAAGATCATTCCATGTTAGAAGTCATCGTCTCAGACACTGGTCGGGGCATTGAACCAAATCGCCTTAATGATATCTTTGAGCGCTTCTACCAGGAAGAAGGTGCGCTGCGACGAACTACTGGCGGTACTGGTTTAGGACTAGCAATTTGTCGGCTGATTATCAAGGGATGGGAAGGTGAAATTTGGGCAGATTCAGCAGGCAAAGACCAAGGCTCTCAGTTTCACTTCACAGTACCGATTATTAACCCACTCCCAGAATCTAAACCCTCAACAGCCAAAGGCAAACGAGTTACCAAGGACAAGAAGCACTCAAAGGTCAAAGGTAAAAAGTGAACTCGTCCCATATAATGTAAGTCTTGGTATTTTAGATCTTTTGTACTAATGACTAATGACTAATGACTAATGACCAATGACCAACTGTTACAGTTCTTGACAGAGTAGCTGGAGTTGTATGACCTCAATGATAGCATGCCCTAAATGCCCTAAATTTTGAGAGAGAACACTATGGCAGAAGAAACTCTTACTGGTCAACCTCCCATCTTTGGTGGAAGTACTGGTGGATTGCTGACCAAGGCTGAAGTAGAAGAGAAATACGCAATTACCTGGACTAGCACCAAACAGCAAGTATTTGAAATGCCTACTGGTGGCGCTGCCACAATGAACGAAGGTGAAAACTTGCTCTATTTAGCTCGTAAAGAGCAGTGTCTTGCCTTGGGAACCCAATTGCGTACCTTTAAGCCCAGGATCGAAGACTACAAGATTTACCGGATTTTTCCTAGCGGTGAAACCCAGTATCTGCATCCAGCAGATGGAGTCTTCCCAGAAAAAGTCAACGAAGGGCGTGACTTTGCAGGCAAAGTAGACCGCAAGATTGGCGACAATCCACAACCATCTACCCTGAAATTCAGTGGTAAAGCACCTTACGAAGTCTAGGGTGTGGTCAGTGTTCAGTAGTCAGTGGTCAGTAGTTAATATACTGCTGATTACTGATTGCTAACAATTATCCATAAACAATCATGATTTTCCCGGATTTCTCTCAGTTTTCAACCCTGTCTCAACAGGGTAATTTTGTGCCAGTTTACCAAGAGTTGGTAGCTGACTTAGAAACACCGGTGTCTGCTTGGTATAAAGTTTGTGCTGGTCAGCCTTACAGCTTCTTGTTGGAATCGGTAGAAGCAGGAGAGAATCTGGGACGTTACAGTTTATTAGGCTGTGCTCCTCTATGGGTGTTGGAAGCTAAGGGTAACTGCACAACTCAGAGATATCGAGATGGCTCGGTCAAAGTGTTTGAAGGTGACCCTTTTGAGATCTTAGCCAATTGCCTAAAACCATACCAACCAGTGAAGTTGTCCCAACTGCCACCAGGAATTGGCGGTTTGTTTGGTTTCTGGGGTTATGAACTGATTCGTTGGATAGAACCCCGTGTGCCGGTTTACCCAATAACTGAAAAAGATTTACCTGATGGATTGTGGATGCAGGTAGATAACCTGATTATTTTCGATCAGGTGAAGCGCAAAATTTGGGCGATCGCTTATGCTGATTTACGGGATAGTGAGGTTAATTTACGAAAAACTTACCAACAAGCTTGCGATCGCGTGCAGACATTGGTCAACAAACTTCAGTTACCCTTGTCAGACCAAAACACAGTATTAGAATGGACACCTCCAAATATTGCTATTCAGGATTTATCCTATAAGAGCAATACAGAAGCCTCCCAATTTTGTACTAATGTTCAAATAGCGAAAGACTATATTAAAGCAGGAGATATTTTTCAGGTGGTTCTGTCTCAGCGCCTCTCGACAGAATACCGTGGTGAACCCTTTGCTCTTTATCGCTCCCTGCGCCTGATTAATCCCTCTCCTTATATGGCGTATTTCAACTTTGGTGATTGGCAAATCATTGGTTCTAGTCCAGAAGTAATGGTTAAGGCAACAGCATTGCCTGATGGAGGACTTCAGGCAACTTTACGACCAATTGCCGGGACTCGCCGTCGAGGTCAGACCTTGCAAGATGATGACGCTTTGGCAAAAGAATTACTCAATGATCCTAAAGAAGTTGCTGAACATGTCATGTTAGTAGACCTTGGTCGCAATGATTTAGGTCGAGTCTGCCAGAGTGGTACTGTGAGAGTAGATCAACTAATGGTGATTGAGCGCTACTCCCACGTTATGCATATTGTCAGCAATGTGGTTGGCGAACTTGACTCTAATAAAACCGCATGGGATTTACTTAAAGCTTGCTTCCCCGCTGGTACAGTTAGTGGAGCCCCCAAGATTCGGGCAATGGAAATTATTCACGAACTGGAACCAGAGCGTCGAGGTCCTTACTCTGGAGTCTATGGCTACTACGACTTTGAGGGACAGCTTAATAGCGCGATCACAATTCGCACTATGGTTGTTCGTTCAAGTGACCTTGGTAATCATACAGTATCAGTGCAAGCTGGTGCCGGTTTGGTTGCTGATTCTGATCCAGAAAGCGAATATGAAGAAACTCTCAACAAAGCCAAAGGGTTACTAGAAGCAATCCGCTGTTTGCGCAAATTGTAGAAAGGGAGTACAAAATTCCCCCAATAATGTAGGGGCGCACCGACGTGCGCCCTCTGCCCTCTGTTTGTTACTTTAGTTGTAGGATGAGCTTAACCCAGAGAAAATCTATCCATTAACGAAATCTATCCTAATCGAACCGTCCTCGCTCTCTGTAGTTCGCACTGGGATATTGTCTCGATCTGCCGAGGGATAGCATTCTACATCATAGGAGCCATGCTGAGGGTCACATGTAAAATCATGTAATACATTAAAACATTCACTACCTCCTGGAAACCAAATCATGGTTTGTGGCTCTACATCACAACTGATTCGTAGTTCAATTGGAGAACTACTATCCCAGTATTTGATGCAAACCGGATCTGTCTCTGTGAGGTTGAATGTCTCTCCGCATGGTTTAGTACCCGCTTGGGCGGGAGCTGGGTTTACCAACAACAAGCTAACCATTAACATGGTTAAGGCTATGGCACTTGCAACTACCTTGAAACTTTTTGGCATGAGCTTCCTTAGCATTCTGTTTTCGTGAATTTGTTCAAGCTTTTTTCTTTTGGGTGTTGTTTGTTTCCTGCTGCAACACCAAAATCAGTCTGCCATGTTTCCTTCCATTGAACAAGTCTAGTGCAAATAAATTAAGCTATTAACTTAAGCTAAAAAAGACTTTAAATGAGTTTTAGCAAGGCAATAGGCAACAGGCAATACTCAACATTAGAGGTGGCTATATCCTTTTTATTTGATTTAATCAATACCCAGTTTAAATGTGTAACAGATTAAGCTTTTCTCTGACTCAATTAACAAAAATTAGTTTCTGCTTGGCATTGAGCATTGATTAATTGTCATAAGGGTGAAGTTGATTTAAGAAAAGCGTACTAACAAGCTTGCGATCGCTCTAATTTAAACTCCAGTGGGTAGAAGTAAATTTAAGCAGATTCCCACGATACTACATAAACCAATCCCCTCAATGGCAAACTCTCCTGCTTGAAAACTTATTCCTCCCACTCCAAAAACTAAGATTACCGAAACAATTACCAGATTACGGGGTTGGATGAGGTTTTCACCCTGGTTAATCAAGCCTTGTATCCCCACCACAACAATGGTGCCAAATAAAATTACGAGAATACCTCCCATAACAGGAGCTGGTATGGTTTGTAAAAAAGCACCCAGTTTGCCGGAAAACGAAAGGACAATCGCGGAAATTGCTGCCCAAGTCATAATGCCAGCATTTTTAATGCCCGTAATTGCTACAGCTCCAGTGACTTCAGAATAGGTAGTATTGGGGGGACCTCCTAGTAATGCAGCTAAAGAGGTAGCTATGCCATCTCCTAATAATGTCCGATGTAACCCCGGCTCTCTGACATAGTCTTGATTGGTGACAGACTTAATTGCCAAAATATCCCCAATATGTTCAATTGCTGGAGCAATCGCCACCGGCAGCATAAATAATACTGCGGGAAGATGAAATTTGGGTGTGACAAATGCCGGAATAGAAAACCAGGCTGCCTTGGTAAGCGGTAAAAAATCCACCATTCCCAGTAGTAAAGCGATGAGATAACCGGCAATTAATCCCCCTAAAATTGGTAGTAACCGAAACTGACCCTTTGCAAAAACAAGGATAACAATAGTTGTGATTAATGATGTACAGGATACAGCGATGGCCATAGCCGCAGAATAATTATCCCCTGCTTCCGATGCCATTTTGACCGCTGTGGGTGCTAGGGCTAAACCAATTACCATAATTACTGGAGAGGTGACACAGGGAGGCAAAATGCGGTGGATAATTTTTGCACCTCCCCAGAAAATCAACAGACTCAAAATTAAATAAATAATGCCTGTAGCGAGAAGCCCAGATAAGGTTTGGGCTAAACCATATTTACTGATTCCCAAACTCATTGGTGCGAGAAAAGCAAATGATGATGCCAGAAACACCGGGACTTTTCCCCCTGTAATTATCTGGAAAATCAATGTCCCTACCCCTGATGTAAAGAGGGCAACATTGGGATCTAACCCGGCAATAATGGGGACTATAACTAGTGCACCAAAAGCTACACAGAGGATTTGAATCCCAAAAATTAAATCCTGAATTTGAAACTTGTAAATAGCTTGGTCTTCTAAGTTAGACATATATCAATCAAGGCTAGAGCATTGATTTAGAAACCCGGTGTCTCAGAATACTGAATCGGTTTTCTAGCGTAACTGTGGGAATGTCAATTAGAGTCAGTTACCAAGATCACTGCATCAAAAGGTACTATCCCTATTTCTTCACTATTAATGCAACGAGCTGCCCCCAGAGATAAATCTAGGTTTCTACCCGATATATAGGGACCTCGATCATTAATCCGCACAATTACAGAATCACCATTTTTCCCGTTTTTCACCTTCAAATAGGTATCAAAGGGCAAGGAAGGATGGGCAGCGGTAAAGGCATGTTGATTATACTTTTCTCCATTAGCAGTAGTGCGCCCATGAAAATAGCCTCCGTACCAAGAAGTTACCCCTTGGACTTTCTTGGAGGTTTCTACTAAGTTGTACATTCGCTTTTGGGCTTCTACCAACTTCAAAGGCTCTTGCCCGAAAACTGTACGAAGATTGTTAGCCCATTCAATGGCAAGTAGTTCTTGATTGTTCTCTAAATCGTTTGCTACGATATCGTCCACCTTGAACATGATGCGATCATCTCCTTTTACTACTGGTACACCATCTACTAAGGCTGGTTCAACAGTGGAGGGGTTAAAATCTGACTCAGGTATCTCAGAAAAGAATTGCTTCAGATTTTGGGCAAGCACTTCAGCTTGTTCTCGCTTAGGAAATTGCACAACGGGGCTTCCCTTGACTTTGACATAAAACTGCTCTGGCTGTTCAGAATTGCTAATAAGAACAGCTTCACCAGTTAGTACTTGGGAGTATCTCCAAAAGCCTCGCTTGACACGCTGTCCTTTTTGTTTATCCGTAACTGGTGGAGAATGAGTACTGATAACCGCCACTGAATTGCTCAAACCCTCTGTAACGGGTTCAACTCGTTTACGCCAAGAGAATAAATTCTGCATAACCTGCAAAATCTGCTCAGAGAGCTTCGTCTTGGAATCATCAGGGGTAGATTTGACTTCTATCCGTGCAGCAGATGGAGATGTTTCTGTGGCAAGTATCAGAGAGTCTATAGTTGGCTTCGTTTCTTTTTGAGACTCAGGAAGGCAAAATCTCTTCTGTAGAACCTGTTCGCTTACCTGGTTTGTTACATTGCTTGCTACATTAGCAACGTGTTCAGAAGAACGAGCAGTTGCTTGGAAATGCTGAGATTGAAGGAAACTGCCTGTAGCTACCTCAAACGGTAGGCTAGAGACACTAGCAATGGAAATATTAGAAAACCCAACTTTTGGGTAAAGCTGGGTCGAAAAAGCTTGAGTAGTTGGTCTTTCCAGCGGTCTGCTGGCAACGGATAAAACACTTTCAGGGAAAGTACTAACTAGGTAATCAGGTACTTTTAATAGAGTTTCACTGGAAGCCAGTAAACAGCTGATCCAGGAGGTTAACCAAACAAGTCCAGAAAATGGCATGATGCAGTGAATTTGTGAAGTATGTAAATGCACTATGGCAGGTAAAGCTGTAAGATAGTATACAAAAATTCGGGATCAATAGATCAACCTTCAGAATGATCCCTCATAATTATTCCAGAGAAACTGGCCCTTGATTTGCTTGTGCTTGACAACCAAAAAAAGGGCTCCAAGATTATTGTTCTAGAGCTTTTGGTGAAGATATTCCCAGGGAATAAAAGTATGGAAAAACTGATTTTTTACATTGTTGATGTTTTTGCTGTTGAGAGATATACGGGCAATCAGCTCGCTGTTTTCATAAATGGCGAAACAGAAAGCCTCAATGGACAGGTGCTCGAACTTTCGGCAGAGCAGATGCAACAAATCGCAAAAGAAATTAATTATTCTGAAACTACTTTTATTACGTCAAAACAACCACAAAAAGGTGGTTATAATGTCCGCATTTTTACGCCTAAAAAAGAATTGCCTTTTGCTGGTCATCCTACCTTGGGTACTGCTTACATTATTCAAAAAGAAATTATTAAAAATTCAGTTGAAGCAATTAAACTGAATTTACCAGTTGGACAAATTCCCGTAACTTGGCACAAAAGTAGGGATACTGGAGAAGTTCTCTGGATGCGCCAAAATTCACCTACTTTTCATCAAAAGTTTGATAGTGCTTCCTTGGCGGCGGTATTAAATCTAGATTTATACGAAATTGATTCTCGCTTTCCTATTCAAGAAGTTTCTACAGGCACTCCCTTCATTATTGTTCCTTTAACTCATCAGGAAGCTCTCAAGCGTATTAATCTTAACAAAGATAAATATTTTGAATTAATAGATAAGACTGAATCCAAAGCACTCTTAGTATTTTGTCCAGAAACCTATGCCCCAGAAAATGACCTAAGTGTCCGGGTTTTTGCTGAGTATCTAGGTATTCCAGAAGACCCGGCGACTGGTAGTGCTAATGGCTGTTTGGCTGGGTATCTAGTAGAATATTCTTACTTTGGAGACAAGGCTGTGGATATCCGTGTTGAGCAAGGGTATGAGATTGATAGACCTTCATTATTATTGCTTAGAGCCGAGAAAAATCAGGACATGATAGACGTATCGGTGGGAGGTAAAGTGGTACTGATTGCTAAAGGGGAATTTTTTCAAGAATGATAAGTGATAACAAAGTTAATTCCACTATTCCTAAGCTGGGAGAAGTCAACTTTGGATTTGAAAGAACATCTCTATAGGCATCTTACTCAGATAGTGCGCGATCGCGACCCCTATCTCAATACAGCTGGACATTTCTTTGTACAGCAATATATTCGCCAACAGCTCGAACAGTGGGGTACAGTAGAAACCCATGAATTTCAAGTGCAGGGCAAAACTCATAAGAATTTAATCCTCAACCTTCCGCCTCAACCACGCCCGACTGAGAAAAGCAGCCAATCAAAGACAAAGGGGCGGGGAGAATCTCCACCCATTTTAATTGGCGCTCACTATGATGCTGTACCTGGAACCCCAGGAGCTGATGACAATGCCACCGGTGTTGCTGTTCTGTTGGAGTTAGCGAGGGCATTTACCGTTCAGCCGCCAAGATATCCAGTTCGATTAGTTGCCTTTGATATGGAAGAATATGGTCTATTAGGTAGTGAACAATATGCTGAACAATTAAAGCAACAGGGGCAACCTTTACGCTTGATGCTCTCTTTAGAAATGTTGGGGTACTGTGATCCAGCTCCCGGTTCCCAACGCTACCCAGCGAAGCTGGAATATTTCTACCCAAATAGGGGTGATTTTATCGGTTTAATTGGGAATTTATCTACTATCCCTGACTTGATTCGCCTCAGCCGTCGCATCCGCAAAGAGGGAACACCCTGTGAGTGGTTACCAGCAGGACAAAAAGGTCTAATTGTTCCTCAGACACGATTGAGTGATCATGCTCCTTTTTGGGACAGAGGCTATCAGGCAATGATGGTTACAGATACATCATTTATGCGGAATCCTCATTATCATCAGGCAACTGATTCGATAGAAACCCTGAACCTAGATTTTCTCACTGGTGTTTGTCGCGGCTTGATTAGTGGCATTCGGAATCTTTAAGAGGATTTTAGGAAGTAAAAAGTAACGAGTAACAAATAACAAGTAACAAGTTAGGACTTACGCAAAACCTCTATTTGTAGGGTGTGTTAGCGTAGCGTAACGCACCTTTTACTCTATATCTCTTAAGAAACACTCTGGCTAATTGCTAATTGCTAATTGCTAATTGCTCTCGAGAAACACGCTCAAAGCTAATGGCTAATTGCTAATGGCTAATTGCTAATGGAGGAGAATTGTTTCTCCCATTCAATTGGGGGTGCGAAGCGCTCCTGGGGAGCTCTTAAGAAACACATTTGGAAACCCTTACCCAGCAAGGATTTGAGATTTTCACGAAAAATGTGTTTCTTTCATCCGTTGCGGATGCGCTCGCGTCCGTTGGACGCTCACATCTTGCACTCTTTTCATAAATACTTAGGGTTTGCTGAATAAGTAGTCAGGAGTCAGGAGAATAGGAGTTTAGGAGTTTAGAATAGTCTTTAAAGGGGATTATGGGTTAAGAAGATGCAAGGAAATTGCATTGATGAGCTCAATTTTCTTGCACTTTTCAAGGAAAATAAAAGCTTGAAAGCTATACCAGACAGCGCTTTCAGACTCTTGCAGCAAACCCTACTTAGGGCTTGCTGAATAAGTCGTAAATTTCGGGGAAAGAATAGGTATTAGGTGTTAGGTGTTAGGGATTTTCCACGCTAAGGTGCAAGGAAATTGTACCTTTTCGCTCAAAAACCTTGCACTTATTCGGCAAATAAATGCTCAAAAGCACTGTATGGTATAGCTTACACACTTATACAGCAAGCCCTACTTAAATTTTCGGTTAAAAGCGGGCGACGAGAATCGAACTCGTATCATTAGCTTGGAAGGCTAAGGTTTTACCACTAAACTACGCCCGCAGCTGTCGCTGAAATATCACTTTTGCTAGGATAGCACAAATTTCCCTATGATTGAGCAAAAAAATCAACCTTTATTTAAGGCAAATCTGGGTTGATAATCAGTTTGAGGTAGTATACCTGGGCAACTGGCTGACACTCTGAGTAGGTGGGTTCAAATTGCAATTTTTTGATAATTGCTCCTGCTAGTTGAGTATAATCAACTCTGCTAGTGCCTTGGAGTACTTTCGGAGGGTAGTCAGGTAGCATTTCTGGTTTGCCAGTACCATCAATGATTGTTAATACTTCCAAGACTACAGGTTGGTTAAAATAGGAACCAAACTGCCACCCGTAGTCAGCAGAATCGAGAAGTTCATACCCAGGTTTGAGTTGAGCTAGTTGGGTAGATAACTCCGGGGGTTCAGAATTACACTGGATAGGTCGATCATACCTAGTACTAGCAAGGCGAGGTTGGGATACAACTACGGAAAAATGCCTTACTGGCAATGGGTTGGTTAGAGGAGGTAGCTCAAATCTGTCTGGTGGGACTGAGGTTGGTGTGTTAGCCTGCGGTAACTTGGGATTTGGTTCGTGATAGACAGATACAGTCTTGGCATTAGCTATTGTTTTTCCAGCAGTGTTCAAAATCAACCCTGGTAGGATGACAATGCTGATTATGATTCGCGTGAGACCCCACATTCTTTTTCTCTCCCTGGAATAAACTATTAGCGATCGCTCCGCAATCGGTTTAACCAAACTAGTGCCGCTGCGCGGAATTTAGAATTTAGAATTTAGAATGCTTATAGAGTAAGGATTCTAGGGTAGGGAGATAGGGAGATGGGGAGATGGGGAAACAAAGGAGAACTAATGATTTGGGTGGATACTTTGCTATAAATCCCACTTCATATTTCGTTCACCCGTGTACCCCTATCATTAATAGTTAACGGCATTGACATAATTTAGAGGCGCGCCACCCCAATCAATGGAACTTGCCAAGCCAAATCTTCTTCCCTTCTGCCCTAAAGCCTCCTGCCTTGTTTCTTCAGAGATTAGCCGTTAGCCATTAGCCATTAGCTTTTCAGCGTTTCTTCAGAGCTGCCCAAATCCCTTCTTCTTCTTAGCCTTTTTCTTTTTCTTGCCAGGGCTACCGCGCCAACCGGGTTGGGGACGATTACCCCCCATACCACCGCCGAACATACCACCCATTCCTGGCATTCCCATTCCCGGCATTCCCATTCCTCCTTGACCCATTTGTTGCATGAGCGATCGCATTTTGGTAAATTCACTCACTAGATTGCTAACATCCCTTTCCAGATAGCCAGAACCACTAGCAACCCGACGGCGGCGACTGGGAGAACTTGCTAGTAAATCGGGGTTACGGCGCTCCTCTGCTGTCATGGAGTTAATCATCGCTTCCGATTGCTTGAGCTTGGTTTCTCCTTGTTGTAATTGATCACTAGAGAGCTTACCCATCCCTGGAATCATCTTCATCAAACCACCCAGGGAACCCATATTTTTCAACAGCCGCATCTGCTTCATAAAATCACTGAAGTCAAATTTGGCTGCTAGCATTTTCTCTTGCAGCTTCTCAGCATCCCCAAGATCAATCTCCTCTTGGGCTTTTTCTACTAGAGTGAGGACATCTCCCATACCCAGAATCCGGGATGCCATCCTATCAGGATAGAAAGGTTGTAGAGCTTCTACTTTTTCTCCAACACCAACAAATTTAATCGGTTGCCCAGAAATTCGCCTAACGGAGAGAGCTGCTCCACCGCGACTATCTCCATCTAATTTAGTGAGAATTGCTCCAGTAATGCCAATTTGTTCCTGGAAGGTGAGGGTTAGATTTGCCGCCTCTTGCCCCGTCATCGCATCCACTACCAGTAGCACTTCGTGGGGTTGGACGGTTTCTTTGATGTTGGCAAGTTCTGCCATCATATCCTGGTCGATTTGCAGCCGTCCTGCTGTATCAATAATCACAGTATCGACACCAGTTTCCCTTGCCTGTGCTACCCCTTGACGAGCAATTTCCACAGGATCGGCATCTGTTCCCAGTTCAAACACCGGGATGTCAATTTGTTCACCTAGGGTCACCAATTGGTCGATAGCTGCCGGTCGATAGACGTCTGTGGCAACTAATAGAGAGCTTCTCTGTTGTTTACGCAGATGCAGAGCTAGCTTAGCTGTAGCAGTGGTTTTACCAGTTCCCTGTAACCCTGCCATCAAGACAATCGTTGGTTGAGTATCGGCTTTAGCTAGGGGAACATTAGTTTCCCCCATAACTCTAACTAACTCGTCATGAACAATTTTGATAAACTGTTGGTCAGGACTAACTCCAGAGATAACCTCTGCTCCCTGAGCTTTGGTTTCCACCTCAGCAACAAAATTTTTGACGACTTGGAGATTCACATCCGCTGACAACAGAGCACGACGCACCTCTCGCAGAGCCTCTTGAATATTACTCTGAGAGATTTTATTCTGACCCCGTAGTTTCTTCCAAGCATTTTCTAAGTTTTCGGCTAAAGCATCAAACATCTGTCAAGTTTTTCTAATTAAATTCCTGACTAGATTTTAGAACTTCTCGTGAAAAGTCAGAATTGGAAATTGAGGTTGAGTTAGAATTGCAGAACAGACTTAGCTAAATAGGTTGACAATTATCCCTAGTGGTGTGGCACACCTAAAACTGTAGGTTGGGTTGAACGATAGTAAAACCCAACAATGCGTTACTGGTGTTGGGTTTCGTTCCTCAACCCAACCTACAACTAGTACACCATTTTAGCTGTGTCACGCCATTAGTCTGGTGCATCTTCAAGTTGAATTGTGAAATTCCTGGAATCTTGGATTTTCCTGGTTTTATCATTTTGAATTGCAGAGTGCCTCTCCTATGCCTATTTCTAAACCAAGTTCTAGTTTGCAGAAAAATCAGGGTGGAATTCGCGAAGGTTATAGTCTCAATAACCAAGCACAGCTAGTTAATAAACAGTCATTAGTAGTCACTGAGCATCTGCAACAAGATAGCGCTACTGAGTCTAAAAGGAAACAGCAACCAGTCATAGACAACGAACAACCAGTAGTGGATGTTGCTCAGGAGTCAGAGTGGCTACAGCATTTCCACTACTATAGTCAACTATTGATGGCAGTCGTAGAGCCGAATACCTTCAAAGTGCAGTATGCTAATGATTATTTTTGTCAACTGACTGGCATCACTAGGACAGACTCTAATTTAGTTGAGCTAGATATCCAGTTACCAGATTTGTTACCCAACTGGCAAAGTAATGCAGTTGACTCCTTATATCGCCAGCACTTACTAGTTCTCATCCTCCGAGATATCTATCAAATTGAGGTTCAAAGCAAGCGACTGCTGGAGCAACCGGTAATTGTTTCAGTAAACAGTCCTCTCTATCCAGAGCCACGGTTGATTGAGTTTACCTTCCACTCCCAGCAATTGCAAGTTGCACATCGGCATTCTCAAGGGAATGAGGTAGATTTAGATGTGGAACAGTTGCTGGTAGAAGCAGGTTCAGCAAAATTGATTGATCTTTCCCAGTTATCAGTTTGGAAGCAAGAGCTGCGTTTAGAGGACTACCAACTCTCAGGAAATCTATTATTGGAAGGTTCAGATGTTACCGAAAAGGAGACAATTCTACAGATTATTGAGCTACTGATTGAGCAAAAATCAATTCTCCAGGCTGATAAGTTTTTCCAGATTAATCAACATTTGCGATCGCTATTTCGTGCTACTCACAGTCTGATTCTCAGAGTAGAGAAGGAGCAGATGCGGCTATTTATCGGCTCTGAATCTCAGGATACTTCCCCTCAGGAGCTAAAATCAACGGTTTATTCTCTGGAGTGTCTGAGAGGCTCTCACTTTTTGCAAGCAGCAGATAGCAATCAAGTGAAGAATATTCCTGACTTGAGCCAGGATTGCCAAACTGATTGTGAGCGCTCCTTAAATGTTAAGGGTGTTCGTTCTCTGTTGTTGATTCCCCTAGTTGTCAAAACCATGAACTCTAGCTATGAAACTGGACAACTTGCTGGAGTTGTAGGGATAATGAGCGATCTTCCCCATCACTTTGATGAGCTTGACTGCCAACATGCTAGGGAATTGATGCCTGCTTTTGCCGCTGCACTCCAGCAAACGATTCAGCGACAGTTCAGCCATATTCACCCAGCAGTAGAATGGCGCTTTTTACAAGAAGCGGAGCGCCGCAGTTGGGGACTACCTTCAGAACCAATTGTTTTTAGTAATGTCTATCCTCTGTACGGAAATTCCGATATTCGTGGCTCCTCAGATGAGCGTAACCTTGCCATCCAAACAGATTTGCTAGAGCAATTTAACCTTGCTCTGAGGATTGTTGAAGCGGTGGCAAAATATCAAGAAAGTGCTTTTTGTCAACAGCTACAGCTGGATTTGCTCGATTACATCGAAAAGCTCAAAGCCAAAATAAGTGTAGAAGCAGAAGTCACGGCGCTGAAAATATTAAGAGAACAGCTGGAAATTTACCTAGACTACTTTGCTACTTGTGGTGCTGAGGCTCAAAATGCTGTCGAAGTTTACCGCCAAAGCTGTAACAATAGCCATGGTTCAGTTTACATTGCTCGCGATCGCTATGACCAAAAAATTGGTCAGATTAACTCCCTGTTAAAAGAAACTTGGGAGCGGTGGCAAGTCGGTATGCAACAAATCATTCCCCACTACTGTGACATAGAGTGTACTGACGGTATCAATCACATGATTTATGTAGGGGAGTCCATTGACTCAAACTTTTCCCTCTACCATCTGCGCAGTCTCCGCTATGAGCAACTAAGAGCTATTTGTGATTGTGCCAGGACAATTTTCAACCTCCAAACCGCAGAATCTAAGCAACTTGCAGTCACTCACCTGGTTTTGGTGCAAGATTTCACCATAGAAATTAGCCACGACGAAAGCACAGAAAAACTCTTCGATGTTCGAGGAGCAAAGGACATCCGCTACGAAATTGTCAAAAAGCGCATTGATAAAGCTATGGACAAACAAACTCGCACTCGTATTACTCAACCAGGAATGTTGACTATTGTCTATTCCACAGAAGATGAGTGGACAGAATATAAGCATTACCTCCACTATCTAGCTCGGGAAGGTTGGGTAGATAGCAAAATTACCTCTGGTACGATCGAGCCACTACAAGGTATTACTGGATTGAAATTTGCTCGTGTTCAGGTTGTAATTTAGAATTTAGAATTTAGAATTTAGAATTTAGAATTATTGTTCTTGCATTGGAAGATAGAAACAAAGAAACTGGTAACATCGTTATTATTCAATTCAGAGTACAGTGGTTACTAGGGGGAATTTGGCTACTGGGAGCTTTGTGCGATCGCTTTTGGTTAGTCCTTGATCATTCAATTCCTGCTTGGGACCCCACTAACCACCTCACTGGCTCCCTCAACTACTTAGATGCACTACAACATGCTCGGTGGTTTTCTGGGGAATGGTGGCGGAGTTTGTGGATGCTCTCTTCCAAGAATCCACCCCTAACCTATATCGCTACAGCTCCTTTTCAACAAGTCTTTGGTACTGGTCCAGACCAAGCTTTACTGGTTAACTTGCTCTTCAGTGCCATCTTACTCTGCTCTATCTATAGTTTAGGCAAACACCTATTTAATCAGCAAGTAGGTTTGTGGGCAGCGGGTTTGTGTGTACTGCTACCCAGATTGTACGAGGTTCGGATTCACTACGTGCTAGATTATCCCCTCACTGCACTAGTAGCAGCCAGCTTTTGGTGTCTGACAGTATGGCGGGATGCCAAAACCCAGAGGCAAGGATGGTTTTGGAGTTTGGGTTTTGGCGTCTGCTTTGGTTTGGCAATGATGGTTAAGCAGAGTGCCCTGTTTTTTCTGCTAGTGCCTCTATTATGGGTGGGATTAAAGGCATTATGGCACAAGGCTTGGAAGCGCCTTGCTCAGTTAAGCATTGGTTTACTAGTATCTGTATTTATCTTCGCTCCCTGGTACAGCACCAACTGGATATTTTTCTTCAGTGCCCACCAAAGTGGTATTGTCAGTGCAGCTGCGACAGAAGGAGACCCTCCTCTCAATACTCTTGCAGCTTGGACTGTTTACTGGCAAGATCTTCCTGCTGCTGTCTCTTGGCCTTTATTAGTAGTTCCTTTAGTAGGTTTACTGTTACATTGGCTACGTTGTTTGCTACGGTTGGGTCAAGTTCAACTCAAAAATCGGCAGCATCAAGATCAAGCCGAATATTCTGGCACCTCAAATACAGCTGATAAACCTTCCTTTTCTCAGCAGAAGGGGAAACATCCTCTGCTTAATTCCTTACCCTGGTTAACCATCTTTTTAGTCGGTTCTTACTTTATCTGCTCAGCAATCGTTAATAAAGATCGGCGCTATATCATGCCCTATCTGCCGATTCTGTCGGTCATTCTAGCCTATGGCATGACCTTGTGGCCCAAACGCTGGCGAGCAGTGTGTTGGTACACGGTTGGTTTGGCAGTATTGCTGATGCTCCTCAATCTCTTCCCGATTGCAGGTAGATTGGGAATTTATCTGATGCAGACCTTAAGTCCCGAAAATCAATCCTACCCTTATCGGGGAGCAAAGTGGCCCCACCCCCAGGTGATTGAAGAAATTATTCGCACCCAACCCCAACTACAAGGAACGGTGGGTGTGATGCCGAGTCTACCGCAAATTAACCACAATAATGTTAACTACTACGGTGCTCTGGAAAAATTTCAGGTCTATGGACGTAAGGTAGGACAACGAGAACAGCAAGTACAACAAGATTGGCGATCGCTTTGTTGGTTCCTTACTAAGTCTAACAGTGAAGCAGCTTACAAACCATCTGAGGCTCTTCTAGTAAAGACCATCGAGGAAACCCCAAATTTCCAGTTGCAAAAGAATTGGTTCTTACCAGATGATACCTTCCTTCAACTCTACCATTGCACCCAACCACCAATCCAGGTTCAGCAGCTAGAGCAAACCCTGGTTAAAGTCAGTTTAGACCGGGTTACAGTACCGAAACAAGTCCCTCCTGGTTTGCCGGTTCCTATAACTTACCAATGGTCTGGTCCTTGGGAACAGCTACAATCAGGTATAGTCCTGCTGACTTGGAAGGTAAAAGAGACTGAGCAGAGTAACTCTAACTTGTCCCCAAAATACTTTGATTGGGAACTGAATAATGAGGGAAACTCTACCCAACTTCCCTTCTCCCATGCTTCCTCCCCAATTCAGTACCAATGGTTGCATGACCACGGTATTGCTATGGGACAATTGCATTCAGGACGCTTAAGTAAGGAGCAGTTATTGGATAGTTTTCAGGTGATGGAACAGACGGCAATGCTACCTCCTAAAAATCTAGCACCTGGAACCTATACCCTGGAAGCTACCTACCTTAACCGGAAAACTGGTCAGCATTATCCCATACCAACAACAACTGTAACCATCAACATTAATGCTGGTGCTCCTGTAACCCCTGCACCAGAATTAGATTTAGTCACTCAGCTACGAACTTTAGCTAGTACCTTACCCCAAGGACGAGTCGCTTTGGAACCCATTTTTGACGAAATTGGGCGCATTAATCAATACGATCCGGTTCAAGATTATACAGAACAAGCTGAACTTGCTCTAGCATTCCGCCTTCAATCAGAACAGAATCGAGATTGGGCTTACGGCCTTGCTCTTGCTAGAGCATTGCAGGAAGATGTAGAAGGTGCGATCGCGGCTTTGCAACAAGTGGTGCTGTTGGATTCCCAAAATCCCTATGCTCATGCATATCTTGCTTTTGTTTATCTCTATGACTGGCGTATTCAAGAGGCTCAAGATGCCATCCGAGCTGCCCTTTACTTAAATCCCAATATTCCAGAAATTCAGGCCCTCTCTGGCATAACAGCTCTTTTAAAAGGTAATATTGTCAAAGCTTGGTTGATATTGCGTCGATTGGAACTCAAGTAAACGTATCGTTTTATTATCCTATCAGGGGTGAGGTGAAATTTTGGGTGGAATTTCCTAGCTAAGTATCCAAAAATTATAAGTTCTCTCTTCTCCCTCAGCTCCCTCAGCTCCCCAACCTTTTTTTCGCTCACTCTCCGATCAGTGTCATAAGTTAAGATAGTTTATAAGGGGTCATTGATAGTTTGGTATTTTCAATAAAATCCCTTCAGCACTAAGTTTTAAAAATTTTCATCCTGTACTGAGATGTCTGTTAATCAATTAGGATCTCAAGTCGAAAATCATTATGACGCTGTCATTATTGGTTCTGGTTTTGGTGGTTCAGTAATGGCGTACCGACTAGCAGAAGCTGGGTTAAATGTGTGTGTACTGGAGAGGGGAAAAAAATATCCTCCTGGTTCGTTCCCTCACAGTCCTGATAAGATCAAGAAAAATTTCTGGGACCCCGACAATAAATTGTATGGCATGTTCGATATCTGGTCATTCAGAGATATAGCAGCCGTAGTATCTAGTGGTTTAGGTGGTGGTTCCCTAATTTATGCCAATGTTCTCATTCGTAAGCCTGAAAAATGGTTTGTTAAGGAAGATCTCAATCAAGGCGGATATGAGTATTGGCCTGTCAATCGTCAGGAACTCGACCCTCATTATGAGCGTGCTGAGAAGATGTTGAATGCTCAAAAGTACCCTTTTAATCATCCTCCTTATCAGGATACTCCTAAAACCCAGGCTTTACAATTTGCTGCCCAAGAGTTAAAGCTTGATTGGTATTTACCAAAATTAGCTGTCACCTTCGCCAACAATGGTCAAAATCCAGTTATAGGGGAACCAATAGAGGAAAATTATCCTAATTTACATGATCGCACTCGCTATACTTGTCGCCTTTGTGGTGAATGTGACATAGGTTGTAATTATGGTAGTAAAAATAGTCTTGATTATAACTATCTAACTGAAGCGCAACGGCATGGTGCAGAATTAAAAACTTTGTGTAAAGTTCGTTCTTTTGAACCTAGAGATGGCGGAGGCTATAAAATTCACTACGTTCATTATGACCTGGCAGAGGGAGGAAACAAGAGCGAACACTTAATTACAGCTAATCAACTAATTCTCTGTGCTGGTTCTCTTGGTTCTACTTACCTGCTGTTAAAGAATCAAAAACGGGGTCTATTTCCTCATATTAGTAAAAAATTAGGCACTCGTTTCTCCGGCAATGGGGATCTAATTAACTTTGCTCTGGAAGCCAAAAGAGAAATTCATGGTAGTTATGGTACTGTCATCACTAGTACTATCCATATGCCAGATGAATTAGATAACGGTGAAGGAAGAGGTTTTTATCTCCAGGATGCTGGCTATCCAGACTTTGTTAACTGGATGTTACAAATGACTGAAACACCAGGAAATATTAAGCAACAACTGTTATTTGTTCTGCGCTGGTTACGGACAGCTATTAGCAAAACTGGATTAATCGATAGCAATCTGAGTGAAGAGATTTCGGAGTTACTTCTTGGTAAAACTGAAATTTCTTCTACCTTACTACCTTTGTTAGGCATGGGGCGAGATTTCCCTGTCGGCAGAATGAGATTGCGTCAAGATAGAAAGGGTAAAGAACGGCTTGATGTAATTCAGAACTTTAAGCAATCTGAAGCTTTCTTCCAAAGGTTGAGAAACACCATGAAAGATGTTGCTGAACAACTAGGGGCAAAGTATCTAGATAATCCTTTGTGGTTTCTTCAACAAACCATCGCTGCTCATCCTTTAGGTGGTTGTCCTATGGGACGTAATAAGGATGAAGGAGTAGTTGATTCCTATGGTGAAGTATTTGATTATCCTGGTTTCTTTATTGCGGATGGTTCAGTAATGCCGGGACCAGTAGGACCTAATCCTAGTTTAACAATTGCTGCCCTTGCTGATCGCTTTGCCCAAAAAGTTATCGACAACCATCAGCAACAGAAAAATTGAGTAAGAGCTAATTATCAATTATCAATTATCAATTATCAATTATCAATTATCAATTATCAATTATCAATTATCCATAGGGAGATGAAGAAATGTTAAAGAGTAAAACTCAGAATCATTTGCAGGAAACTATTTTCCCCTTTACCACTCAAGATGGCTTGGAATGTAATTTGATTCGTGTTCAAGGAGAAAAACCCCCTGATAAAAGTCCGGTGCTTTTAGTACATGGTGCGGGTGTTCGTGGCAATATTTTTCGTGCTCCGGTAGAGACTAATGTAGTGGATTACTTAGTCGCTTCTGGCTACGATGTTTGGCTAGAAAACTGGCGTGCCAGTATCGATGTCAAGCAAAACCATTGGACATTAGATGAAGCAGCAGTATATGATCATCCTCAAGCAGTTAAAACTATTGTTGAAGCAACAGGATGGGACAAAATCAAGGCAATTATTCATTGTCAAGGTTCTACTAGTTTCATGATGTCTGCGGTAGCTGGTTTAGTCCCGGAAGTGGAAACTATTATTAGTAATGCAGTTTCACTACATCCGATTGTACCCTTAGGATCTGCGATCAAAATCAAGACAGCTTTACCTTTAGTCAAACCTTTCACAGATCATCTCAATCCTCAATGGGGATTAGAGGCAAAAACCTTCGCTGCTAAGTTAATATCTGCTTTTGTTGCCCTCACCCACCATGAGTGTAATAATGCTGTCTGTAAACAAGTTAGTTTCACCTATGGCTTTGGTTTTCCAGCTTTATGGCGTCACGAAAATCTTAACGAAGCAACCCATGAATGGGTTAAACAAGAATTTGCTTATGTCCCTTTGAGTTTCTTTGAACAAATTTCTACTTGTATTAGCAAAGGACATTTGATTTCTGTAGCAGGAAAAGCTGAGTTACCTGATAATTTTGTGGCTCAACCACCCCAAACTGAGGCTCGCATTGCTTTCTTTGGTGGTGCACTCAATCTTTGCTTTTTGCCTGAAAGTCAAAGAAAGACCTTTGATTTTTTTAATTCTTATCGTCCTGACTATCACTCATTACATATTTTGCCCACTTATAGTCATTTAGATGTGTTTATGGGACAAAATTCTGCGGTTGATATCTTTCCCCTAATAGTATCAGAATTAGAAAAACCGATTTAGGATTTGTTGAATAATTCCAGTTAGAGCCTTCTGCCTTCTGCCTCCTGCCTTTTTTCAGCAAGAGTAATCAGTTGAGATGAATCAAATGAAAGACAATCAGTTAGGTATTACTTTCCGAGAAACGATGCAAGGTGGCTTCGCTCTGAATAATACCGATCCTCGCTCTGGAGAGCAACAAGGAAATGCCCAGAAAACTTATCTGGCGATGCATGCTACCATCAAGATCCAGGATCTAGAACGATTTATTGCCGATCCTAATCATCTTGGTAGTATTACTGGTAATATTGACTTTACTCCCTTTGGTGACAATATTCCCGCTACAAGTGGAGTCTTTAATCTCTTTTTTCCTACAGCTCAACCTCAACTGAAATTAATGGTTTATGAACTTGCCTTTCAATATGAAGGTCAAGATTATTATTTAGCTGGGAAGAAAGAAGTAAGAAACGCTCCAGGGTTTGACCTCTGGACAGATACTACTACTTTATATACCCAATTACATCAAGGAACAGATAAATCAGCTCCTGTTCTAGGAGCAGGGGTTTTGAGTTTGAATGTAGCAGCATTAGCCAAGCTAGTATCTACAATACGGGTTACTAATGCTGATTCATTAGCAGATCATCCTAAGGCGCTATTTGATTTTGGTAAATTTTTCTTAGGTGAACTTTGGGATAGTTATCAACCTAAGAGTAATCAGTAGGTTGGGTAGAGCGATAGCGAAACCCAACACAAATCTTCTGTAGTTGACTAACTCTAGCAATAACTAACCCTGCAGGATTTCCAGGGTCAAAATTCCCCTAAGTTTGTTAACCACTAACTCCATCCTGTCTAACCACTGTGAACCCATTAAAATTTCGGGGAGCTCATCTCCAACGAAAATAGGAACAATCCACTCTTGAGAGTCAACAACTACCTTCCCTTCATACAGATCGAAAAACTCATTCCCCCGAGCCGTAGTCATTTCAATTTTAGATCGAATTAAATGCCATTCCAAAGCATCTACATCTTGAAAATTGATGGCTAAGAACCCCGTGGTAAACCCGGTGTCTAATAACACTTCTACTGGAAAGCATTCCCCATCAGAAGCAATTAACTCTATTTCAAAAAATAACTCCCCATTTTCACCAAACCTGCCTGATATCATAACCTACCGCAAGTTCCTCTTTCATTTAAGCGAAAGGTTGTTAGCATAGCGTCTGTATCGTCGTAGCGTTCACGAATCTTTTCTAGAATACCCAAAAATTTGGGGTCTATTAAATATTCTCCGGTATCTGGCTCAATTGCAATAAACCAATTATAGTATTTTTCGATGAGTTGGGGTCGAATTTCTTCAAATATTTCCCGGCAGCGCAAACCTAGTTTAGTTCTTTGGGCCTTGCGTCTTGCTATTTCCTCTAGCGATACCGTTCGTTCTGGGCAGATTCTACCCCGTTGCGGTTTCTGCTTTTCAGATAGATTGGTCATACTGTTTACAAGTTGAAGAGCCAGGTACATTTAATTTAACTCATCATTAGGGACATGCGATCGCAATCTCTCAAAAAACTATCTTTACCTCAAGCAGAACATCTCGAAAGGTATACAAACTATACTTTTGGCAGCAAAATGGAAAGACATTTGAACAACTAGTGGATGAATCGGTAAAATTGAGCAATGACTATACGCTGGATTACTTGAGCCATGCAACAGCAGTCACTATCAGACTTTCCCATCCAACAACCAAAATACTCAGTAAGCGAAGGTTCGATCTTCAAAAGAATCTTAGGCTTTCTTTTCCAACCCCTGGGAAAAGCAAATTGCCGCAAAAAAATCAAACTGGGTACATTATCCAGTTCTGTACCGAGCCAAAGTTTTCAACTAGGGACATTTGCTGTAGAATGGCAAAACTCTAGTCAAGCGCAACTGAGTCTTCGCATCACCCACAACAATAAAATTGTTTGGGAAACCCCAGCGGGTAAAAATTTTGTTGGTGGTGCCAATGTAGAATTGAAGATTAGTGAGGATCGAGGCTCAGTCCAGATTGATGAGCGCTATCTCAAGCAATTTTCTGCTCAAACAGTCACACAGATCGAACATCAAGCCGAGACATTAATGATTCATGGTAGGCTGCGAGAGCAACCATCTGCTGCTGATGACATCCAGTATGTACTTTGTTTAAAGCCTTCAGGAACCAATAAACTAGATTTCGATTTACAACTTACAGGAGGCACAGTAAATCAAGCACAGCTAGATTATGTAACTTCAGCAGAAGAACATTTCTACGGCTTTGGTGAACAATTTTCTTACATCGATTGTAAAGGACATCTAATTCCCATCGTTTGTGAAGAAGGGGGTATTGGTAGAGGAGATCCAGGACCAAAAACTTTACAAATTATCGGAGTAAGTGGCGATCGCTTTTCTAGTTATGCTCCAGCACCTCATTTTTTAACTAACAAAGGACGCTCTTTATTTTTAACCAATACTGAACCATCAGTTTTTGACTTACGAGACCCCAATTTAGTCAATATTAGGATTGAATCGAGTCGTATGCAAGGACAATTGCTCTGTGGGGAAACTCCCCTAGAGCTGATTGAACTTTATACTGAATATACTGGACGGATGCTTCCCCTGCCTAAGTGGCTCAATTCTGGAGCTTTAATTGGGATGCAGGGAGGTACGGAAAAAGTACGTCAAATTTGGTCACAATTACGGAATTTAGATACTCCCATTGCCGGATTTTGGCTTCAGGATTGGGTCGGTCAACGCAGAACTGTTGCCGGAAAACAGTTATGGTGGAATTGGCAACTTAACCCCAATACCTATCCAGGCTGGGATTTACTGGTTGAGGAACTAGAACAAGAAGGTATTGCTGTTGGTGTCTACATTAATCCTTTTTTAGTCAATCTTCCTCAATCAGAACTTGGGGGACGACGAAATCTCTATCAGGAAGCCGAAGAACAAGGTTTTTTAGTCAAACACGCAACTGGAGAACCTTATTTAGTCAAGAATACCGATTTTGATGCTGGCTTAGTTGATTGGACTAATCCCCAAGCTGGAGAATGGTTTAAAGAAATTATCAAAACCGAGGTACTGGGAATTGGAGCCAAATTTTGGATGGCTGACTTTGCTGAAGCCGCTCAATTCGATGGTAATTTTTATTCTCAGCAATCTGGACTAACTTATCACAATCAATACCCAGTTGACTGGGCCAAGATCAATCGCACAGCCATCCAAGAAGCCAATCGGGAACTCGATGCCTGGTTTTTTACCCGTGCTGGTTATACCAAAACCCCAGGTAATACTACTGCTATGTGGTTAGGAGATCAAAACGTTACTTGGAATCGTCATGATGGCTTACCAAGTGCACTTTTGGGTTTACTGAGCGGTGGATTTTCTGGTTTTAGCCTTAATCATAGCGATATCGGGGGATATACCAGTATTTCTTATCCTATATTACGCTTGATTGGTCGTGGCTTCGTGCGATCGCGGGAACTCCTTTACCGTTGGCTGGAGATGAATGCTTTTTCTCCCATCTTCCGCACCCACGAAGGCAATGAACCAGATAAAAATGTTCAGTTTTACGATGATCAAGAAACCTTTGCTACCTTTAGTTATTGGGCGAAAGTTTATGCAGCTTTTGCCGACTACCGTATGAAGTTAATGGAGGAAGCAACAACTAAAGGTTATCCCTTAATTCGTCACCTAATCCTACATTATCCTGATGATCCAAACGTCTACCAATTAGAAGATCAGTTTCTCTACGGCAGCGAGTTTTTAGTTAAACCAGTTCTGCAGAAGGGTAAAACTAGTGTGGATGTCTATTTGCCAGCAGGGGAATGGGTTCACTTATGGAGTAATCAAATCTATAGTAGTTCTCGTTCTCAAGGTAAGATTAAGGTATCAGCACCGATGGGAAAACCGGCTGTCTTCTATCGGCAAAATTCCGCAGCAGCACAATCAGTACTAGAAATACTCAAACAAAAAGACTTAATTAGGTGGTAGATGGTAGGGAATTTCCCATGACGGTGCAGAGATCTTAAACAAAATGTATCAATTATCAATTATCCATTATCCATTATCAATTATCAATTATCCATTATCCATTGGTAAGGTATGGAACAAAGGTTAACTCAATCGCAATTGGCACAAATTGTGGCAGAAGTTGAGCGTTTGTCTCAACGTCAGCAGGAAGAACTCGATACAGAAGAAATTCGAGAGATCCTGCAAGAATTGAATTTGCAGCCAGAGTTACTCGAAGACGCCATAGTACAGTTGCGACGGCGAGAAGCACTCTCGGCGCAAAAGCAGCGTAGTCGTTTGGTAATTAGCACTGTAGCTGTTATCTTAACTTTAGCGATCGCTATTACTATTTTCTTAAAACAGCAACAACAACAAACTCTTGCTCGCATCCTAGTTCAACAAGACAGGATTACCCTAGGGCAGGATGATAGTAGTCAGGTTAATACTGTTTCTCGCCAAGCCAATTCAGAACTATTCTACCGAGTAACCTTGACAGAGGCTCCTATTGGTAAAAAACTTCCTCTTTCCTGCAACTGGAAGGAGCCGAGTGGAGATATTGTTCACCAAAACCGCTATCAAACCAAGGCAATTACTACATTTATCTGGAATACCTATTGCCGTTACACTATTGATTCAGCAGCACCTACAGGAACCTGGAAAGTGGAAATGTATTTAGGCGATCGCTTGCTTAGCGATGCTACTTTTAATGTTAAGTAGTTGTAGTAGTAATCAAGCTTACGTGAGGATACAGCATTTCTCAGTCTAGTGAGGTACAGATCCTATTCCCTATTCCCCATTCCCCATTCCCAAAAACCAGTCTCTTTGTACCTCATCTAAATGAAAAACGCTGTATTCCATATCCCATTCATCAGCAGGAAGTCCTGACTCTTCAGGAGTTACAGAGAAAACAAAAGGCTCTGTGCCAGCTAAAGTTGGCTTCCGTTTTCGCTTAATTTCAGTGTCTTGAATAAGATAAATAAGCTTTCGAGTGATCACTTCATTGAGAATTTCTGAAGCCAGAGCTTCTACAGACATATGTTTAAAAGCGGCAGCCTTAATCAAAATCTGTTGAGCTTCCTGGCTAAGATGAATATTGGTACTGATCATTTTTTAAGTATTAAAGCTTTTAGTGGCTCGCGGCTTCGTACTGTAAAGACCCCTATGTTACCATAATCTTCACATCTGTTTTGTGATACTGGCATCTTGCCAGTGTGAACGAAATTTTCAGTGGTTCTGAAGAAACTTCGAGTCAGGAGTCAGGAGATTTGACGCAAGTTTCTTCACTCATTACTCATTACTCATTACTCATTACTCAAAAAAGCTCTCCCACGCCTTTTTTCACCTTACCCATTGCAAAGCACCATCACCCGCTTCCTGATCTTGATTGATATCTTATGAAGATTATGATGGTAGTGGCAAAATCCAGGCAAGTCCTTGTATGAATGAAGTTCCTTCACCTGCTCAAGAATCCCTGACAACAGAGGTTGATGAAGATACAGTCCTCTTGGTGGAAATGACTCCTGCTCCTGGGATGCGGCAGGTTAGTTTGACTCCAGAAGCTCTGGCTCAGAAATCTACTAGAGCTGTTGATAAAGCGATGGGTATGATCAGAGCTATGGCAAAGCGAACCATTGGTACTCTGGATACCTTATCTAATAAACCAAATCAAGTAGAACTAGAATTTGGTATCAAGTTTAATACAGAAGCGGATGCCCTAATTGCGAAAACAGGTACAGAAGCAAATATTAAGGTGAAAATGGTCTGGAAACGTAAGGATGAGCCAAATCCCTAATCGTCGAGTGCAAACTCGGAATCCCAGGAATTTCACTGTTAAAATCTGTCATGCGGTGACTGAGGAAGTTGTGGGTACAGGATTTGTTGTCTCAACAGACGGCAAAATAGTCACCTGCAGGCATGTTGTCCGAGATGCGATTGGGTATGATAATTTTACTGAGGGAGTAATCGTTAACATCTGTTTCCCTCAAACTAAAGACCCAGATTTAAAAAATGCGATCGCTAAAGTTACTTCCCTCTTTGCTCAAGCAGATGATGATGTAGTGCTGCTAGAGCTGGAGTCATCGTTTCTACCAGTTGAAGTAACACCAGCGATTTTGGCAACGGCACAAGAATCTGAAGGGAATAAGTTTGTTAGCTTTGGTTATCGACGTTTACAAGACTACCAAGGTTTACCAGCAAGAGGGGAAATCGTTGGCTATACAGAGTTGCCAGCTAACCGGATTCTGCACACTGAGCCAGTTATGCTATCTTCTGAGCATATAGATAGTGGCATGAGTGGAGCGGCAGTTTTAGACCAAGATCGCGATCGCGTAATTGGTATTATTGCAGAAACTTGGGATTCAGCAGGTAGTGCCAAAGATTCTAAGACTGCTTTTGCGGTAGATTGTCTGGTACTGAGCTTAGAACCTATCTGTTTACAAATAGAAGGTATCTTCACTGAGGAAATTGACACTCCCATACCTCCAACTGAGGGACAGAGAACCGATGAAACGATAGAGACAGGAATGACTCAACCCAAGCGATTACTAGATGATATGCCTGCACCTCTATCAGCATGGGTGGGTAGAGAGGATTTGCTTCAGGCATTGAGTGAAGCTTGGCTAGATCCTGACTATTGTATTATCGGACTGATTGGTTTTGGCGGAGAAGGGAAAACCTCTATTGCTGCTCGATGGCTCACCGAGTTACTCCACCATCCTTCCCTGCCTCAACCCGACGGCGTTTTTTGGTGGGACTTTAATCAGAAACCCTACGTGGATGAGTTTTTTAGTAAGGTTTTTGAGTCTCTAGATATTAGGGAGATTGATCATAACCTGCTAGTTTCAGTCGATGCTAAAGCTGAAATTATCCGTTCCCTGAAAGGAAGATATCTGTTTATCTTAGATGGGATCGAAGTGGTTCAGCATCAATCTGGTGATGATTATGGACTCTTAACCAATAAAGAACTCTGTTCCTTCCTACGCAGTTTTGCTGAAGGTAATCATCAATCCTTTTGCCTGGTAACTAGTCGTGCTCCTCTACTAGATTTACTCGACTATACTACTTACACCGAGCGGGAAGTTAACCCTTTAAGTATTCAAGAAGGAAGTACCTTACTCAAAAAACTGGGAGTCAAAGGTAAAAATGCAGAATTAGAGCAAGTGGTGAAGGATTGGGGTGGCTATGCACTGATGTTGAGCCTGATTGCTGCTTATTTAAACAAAAGAGGTGGTGAGGTTAAACGCCTGCGGGGAATCCCTGCACCAGCAACGGATGAGTCTCTTGAGGATCGAGTTCAAAGAATACTTGATTATTATGACAAAAACCTCAAAGAAGCAGAACGAGAAATGCTCACGGTTCTGAGTGCTTTTCGACTACCGGTACCTTTAGAAGAATATACTTTCCGTCGAGCCATCTTTGAAGGTAAAACCGGTGCTCCCGGGATACCACGCCCGCTGAGATATGATTGGATAGACCGGCTTTTTGAACTTATCCAGAAATGGTGCGATCGCATCTTGAAGCGAAACCTTAGTGAATACCCTAGACTAGACCGCAAATTGCAAGCACCAGTTGATACGCTGAGCCATAAAGTATTTAAGGCGATGATTACTCGGTTAATCAAAACCCGAGTGCTGCGTAAAGATAGCCAAACTGTTGCTTACTATAGTCTTCAGCCTCTGATTCGGGCTCATTATCTAAAAGAGTTTACAAAAAGTCCCCATTTGTTCCGACAAGCTCACCAACGGATTGCCGAGTACTACCTACAGATTTCTGGACCGATACCGGAACAACCTCGACGAGAAAATATTTTACCTGTTCTTGAAGCAGTTCATCACCTTTGTCAAGCACAGGAATTTGATCAAGCTTGGTATATCTTCGGTAAGCATCTCATTGATAAAGATGGTATTTATCTATTGAGCAATAAGTTGGGTGCCTGGGATATCGAGCGTGACTTGTACTTAGATTTTTTCCCCGATCAAAACTTTACGCAAGAGCCGCAGGTTACAAGGACTATAACAAAAGCCACTATTTTACATAATACAGGTCTTGCTTTTAATAACCTTGGTTCACCTACTAATTCAAAATTACTTTATGAACGTTCAATTGCTAAAGATAGAAAACGTGAGGATTGGATACAAGTCGGAACAACACAAAGAAATCTAACCTATCTATACGTTGACTTTGGTGATCTGAAATCGGCTACAACTTCCATCCAACAAGCATTATCTTATCTAGCTCGCTCTTCAAATAGAGCTGACAATAAAATATTAGAATATCGGATAATTGTTACTCAGGCGTCGATTGACTATTTAAAGGGTGATATGAAATCAGCAGGTCAAAGTTTTCAACTTGCTGAAGATTTGCTTGACGAAGTTGAACCAGATTACCTCTATCTGTGTACTGGTATAAAAATTGGCTATGCTAATTATCTCAGAAAGCTGAAACAACTAGATCAAGCTCGAGAAGTTATTGCAGAAAATCTCAAAATTTGTAGACGAAATTATTGGCTTGCGCGGATAAGCAGTTGCTATCGTTCCTTGGGGGATCTCTGTGCTGAGGAACAACAGCATGAAACTGCCAAGCAGCATTATCAAGAAGCTCTGAAAATTATCCGGAATACAGCTGCTCGTGGCTCTCTCATTAAAACCTTATCTGCCAGAGGACGCTGGGGTGCCAAATACATGCAGGATGTAGAAACAGCACAGACAGACTTAACCGAAGCACTCGACTATGCTTTATCTGCTGGTTTCTGTCTTTATGAAGCAGATATCCGAGTTGGTTTAGCTTGGATGTACTATACCAGAGGTGATGTCCCTAGAGCCAAGGAAGAAGCGGAGCGAGCAAGGCAGATGAGTGAAGAGATGGAATACCATTGGGGTCAAGTAGATGCAATGGAAGTGCTAGAACAGGTGGAACTGGCATCCTGCCAGTACAGAAATTAAAACAGGTGTTAGAAGAATTTAACTCTCAGTATTACTCTTGTGGAACTGGCATCCTGCCAGTACAGAAATTAAGACAGGTGTTAGAAGAATTAGACTCTCAGTATTACTTTTGTGGAACTGGTATCTTGCTAGTGCAGAGGCTTAGACAGGCTGGAAGCCTGTTCCACAAAGTTAATCTTTCTCAAGCTATTATATATGTGAGCACATTTTTCCATTGTAAAATAATATCAAAAAATAACAGCAAAATCAACTCAATTATATGGAGAACACCAACCTATTCCATGTACATTAATAAATGTCCTGACAGTTAAGAGCTCCCCAGGAGCGCTTCGCGCCCGCCAGTGTGATCGGTTAGAAGGGAAATGCGATCGCACTCGCACTTGATAACAATTAATACTCATTGGCTCTATAGCTATGACCCAATTAGATATAACACAAGCTAAGTCGAATTTATCGAAGCTTCTCGATTTGGCTATTAAAGGAGAAGAGATTGTTATTACTCAAGATGACAAACCAGTAGCGAAAATCTTACCTATCAAACGACCCTTAAAAAGAGGTAGTGCCAAAGGTAAAGTTTGGCTAAGCGATGATTTTGATGAACCTCTTGAAGATTTCAAGGAATATATGGAATGAATATCTTACTAGATACTCATGTATTTCTCTGGTTTGTTAACGATGATCCTAAACTAAGTGACAAATTAAAAATTTTAATTGAAGATGAGAATAATTTTTGTTATTTGAGTCTTGCCAGTCTTTGGGAAATGTCGATAAAGTATAATTTAGGAAAGCTAAATCTTGATAATTCTTATGAAGAATTCGTTGAAGCAGAAATAATTCAAAGTAGGATAAGTTTAATCGAAATTAAATTAGAGCATTTTAAGATTAATGCTAGTCTACCTCTTCATCATAGAGATCCCTTTGATCGCCTCATTATTGCTCAATCTATGGCTGAAAATATACCTATCATAACTCTAGATTCAGCTTTTAATAAGTATTCTGTAACTATAATCAATTAGCTACAGTATAGTTAGCGCTTGCTAGCAGCATCCAGCTAATTTTCACATCTGAGTTGTGGAACTGGCATCCTGCCAGTACAGAAATTAAGACAGGTCTTAGCAGAATTTAACTCTGAGTATTACTCTTGTGGAACTGGCATCCTGCCAGTACAGAAACTGAGACAAGTGTTAGCAGAATTTAACTCTGAGTATTACTCTTGTGGAACTGGTATCTTGCTAGTGCAGAGGCTTAGACAGGCTGGAAGCCTGTTCCACAAAGTTAATCTTTTTGAAGCTATTATATATGTGGGCATATTTTCCCATTGTAAAATAATATCAAAAAATAACAGCAAAATCAACTCAATTATAATGAAGTCCCTTTTGTTATCAGAGCGAAACATGAAAGTGCGATTGCCATCCCCTACGAAGGGAAGAAACAAGCTAAAATTCTCTTCCCTCCTGACTCAGATACTCGGTGTTTATTCAGAGATTAGCAATTAGCCATTAACTATTAGCAATTAGCCATTAGCAATTAGCCATTAGCTTTGAGCGTGTTTCTCGAGAGGTCTTCAAGCTGACATGATATGACTGGTATTTTAAGCTGTAAGGTGGCAACTTCTCCTCAACAATTAGTCGGTTATTGGGGTTATGAGCAGCCGCAAGAATTAGCAAAATTGCTGAATATAGTCCTTAAGCAGTATTCAGGAAATGACTGGAGCCTCAAATCTTTTGCTTCCACCAAGAATCTGGTAGCAACTCTCTGTGCAGGAGGATTAACCTCCAGCTCCCAAACTAATGCATCATCTGATGCTTGGGTGAAAATAACCCAGAGTCGTTTAATTTTGGGAAGGGAAATTTTTGGGCGAGTTCCATTTTATTGGACAAAAATCGAGCAAGTGATTTGGTTTGCTTCCCGCTTGCAACTTCTATTACCAGTTATCCCATCTAAAGAAGTTAGTATTCCCGCCTTATACGGTTACAGCTGCTTTTCTTACGTCCCCACACCACTAACTCCTATTACCAATATCTTTGCTGTACCGGCAGGCACTGAGCAAACTTGGCAAGGTGACGCTGCATCAGGAACCATTGCCAATCCCCAATCCCACCAACTCTTGGAATGGTGCGAGCAAACTGAGCAGATTAAGGATGAAACAGAAGCAATCTATGAGTTGCAACTCTTCCTCCAAGCTGGCATCGAGCATCAGATTGCGGATCTTGATGATGAGCCGGTGGGTATATTTTTATCAGGTGGACTAGATTCTTCTGTTGTAGCAGCATTACTGGTTCAGGCTGGGGTAAAGGTGCGTGCCTACACCCTGGATTTTGGTGAGAGTGGCATTCCCGAATATCCTTACGCTGAACAGGTGGCTCAATGGCTCAATATTCCCCTCATCAAAGTTGAGGCGACACCCAAGCGTATTGAGCAGGCACTTCTCCCTACCGTCGAAGCTCTGGATTTACCCTTTGGAGATGGGGTTACGGTTCCTTTGTTTCTCCTCAATCAGGTAGCAAGCCAGGAAACTAAAATTATTTTTAACGGTGAAGGGGGGGATCAGTTATTTGCTGGTTGGACAAATAAACCCTTAATCGCAGCTAGTGTTTACCAAAGGGAACATCCCCTAGGGAAAGAATCCTTTGAGCAGCAATATCTCCGAACTTTCCATCGACTCTGGGGTTATGAGCAACAGGTATTCCAACCAGAAATTGTGGCACAACTGGAAAATCTCCAACCCCAAGATTGGTTGCACACAGCCTTAGATGCAACCTCTACAAGTTCACTGCTGCACCGCTTGCGTCGCGCTACCCTGATGCTCAAAGGAGCACAAAACATTCACCCACGAGCAACTAATCTCGCATTTGCTCATGGATTAAAAGTGCGATCGCTTTTTTGTGACTTATCCTTGGCACAATGGACATTCCGCCTCTCAGGAGAATTGTGCTTGCAGGGGGGTTGTGAGAAATATATTCTCAAGCGTGCAGTGGAATCCTGGCTGCCACCGGAAATAGTCTGGCGACAGAAACGGGGAATGGGTGTTCCTTTAACTTCTTGGTGTTTGCATGATTGGTGGCGAAATATTGGTATTTGGTTAAATCCTGGTATCCTTCAAGCAGAGGGGCGCTGGCAACCAAAGTTGACTGAACAAATTGTCTTCGGGAAGCTAGGTGGAGTAATCCAAGGTCGTAGAATTGGTGAGATACTTTGGTTGCTGATTATGTGGCAGTTATGGCGTTCTCAGGTTTTAGGTGAACCAATAGGTAACCGAACCTGGAATCATCCCTTCTGGTTACCCTATCAGTTTTGGAGTTACGGCAAGCAATGGATACAGGAGTAGTTTCTGTTCAATATTGATTGAGCTTAAGTTGACACGAATATCGCACTCAGCTCCAGAAGTCGGACTTCTTAAAGAAGTCCGACTTCTAATCGACTGCTCCTAAGGCTTTGAATGAGGCTTTTACCCCCATTTTTCGGAGTCTGACAGAAGAGGGCTAATTCAAGGTATTCTCCTAGATCTAGCTAAGCGTATGTGTGATACTTTCACTTAGTTATTGAGGTAGCCTGTATTGTTTTATGCACTCTGGCAACAAAAGTCATTGATCATTGATCATTGGATCAACTTACTCAAATCTAGAAGAATCTCAAACAAATATGGCTGATAAGTTTACAAAGGGTGGACAAGAAGCTTGGTGTCATGATCAAGGACACTGGGGAGGATTTTTTCACACCTATGATAATTTCCAAGTACCAGGCTCAGAGGAGCAACCACGAAAAGTTCATATTTTCCTGCCACGGGATTATGAAGTGAGCCAGGAATCCTATCCAGTAATTTATATGAATGATGGTAATACTGCTTTTTTTCCAGGAGGAGCTTATGATAAGACCTGGAATATGGCTCAAATACTTACTAGGATGTATCTGAGAAATCAGATTCGTAAAGTGATCGTAGTTGCTATTTGTCCCCTCAATCGAGATTATGAATATACTCATGCCCCTGTGTGGAACCATGACTGGGGTGGTTTATCGAACTACGCTAGTTACCTGACTTTTTCGCTAAAAGGGTTTATTGATGACAATTACAGGACTATTCCAGATGCCGAGAATACCATGATTTTAGGCTCATCTCACGGAGGTTTAGCTGCCTTTTATACTGGTACTCAATACCCTGATAAATTTCGTTGTGTGGCAGCACTTTCGCCTTCATTTTGGGTAGGATTAGATTCAAATATAGATTTTTCTCTATTTGAGTTTTTCGGTCCTTCTCGTGGTTCTCTAAAGGACTCAGAACTTATAGCTACTGCTTATCAGACCCTGCAAAATCCCAACCAGCGTTTGAAAATTTACCTCGACTGGGGTTTAGTGCGAGAAGATGGTTTTCATAATGCTTTTATTGAAGAACGTGCTACAGCACGGGGTCGTGAAATGCGGGAGCTATTAGTACAAGATTTTGGCTATCAGGAAAACGAAAATCTATTTGTTGTCGAAGATCCTCTAGGTCAACATACAGAAGAATCTTGGTCTACTCGGATGGAGAAGGTACTCAATATCTTTTTTGGTGTTTAATCCTAAAAATTCTAACACCTAACACCTAACACCTAACACCTTTTAAGAATAAAATGTCATATGATGTGATTATCGTGGGTCTTGGAGCAGTTGGAAGTGCTACTGCATACCAACTCTCTTCAACTACCAAAAAAGTTCTTGGGATAGACCAATTTGAACCTCCCCACACCCTTGGTTCTTCCCATGGTGATACAAGAATCACTCGCCAAGCTATTGGTGAAGGTTCACACTATGTACCCATCGTTCTCCGTTCTCACGAAATCTGGAGAGAGCTAGAATTAAAAGTAAATACTGAGCTTTTTAATCAATGTGGTGGTCTAATTTTTGGTACTAACCTGAAAAATACACCGGCTCATGGCTCTGCATCCTTTCTTGATGTGACACTTGCTGCAGCAAATGAATTTGGCATTGAGCACCAAGTTCTTGAGTGTCAAGAAATGCAAAAACAATATCCCCAATTTCATTATCAAGGAACTGAGATTGGTTATTTTGAGCCAGGTGCGGGATTCATTAGACCAGAAAAATGCATTGAGGCTCAACTAAAGCTGGCAAAACAAAATGGTGTAGAGCTGCAATTAAATAAAAAGGTAGTTAGTATTGAGCCAAACTCTAGCAATGATGGTGTAGTAGTCAAAACAAGCACTGATACCTGGGAAGCTGAATGTGCAATTATTTCAGCTGGTGCATGGGTGAGTGAATTTCTGCCCGAATCATACAAGAGATTCTTTAAAATTTACAGACAACTTCTCTTTTGGTTTGAACATGAACTGCCTTACGAGACTTTTGTTGGTGAACAATTTCCAATTTTTATCAGACTCGGTGAAACAGCAGAAGACTTATTGTATGGATTTCCTGCTATTGACGGAAAAAATGGAGGTATTAAGATAGGAACCGAGCAATATTTAGATTCCTGTACCGCTGACACTATTGATAGAAATGTATCAGCTGATGAGATTGAGCAGTACTTTAAACGCATTACTCAGCACCTTAAGGTCAAAAATAATTGTATTAAATCTGCTGCTTGTCTGTATACCGTCACTCCTGACTATGGATTTGTTATAGATACTATGCCTGAGCATCCACAGATACTTTTAGCATCACCTTGTTCTGGGCATGGGTTTAAACATTCTGCTGCAATTGGGCAAATTTTGAAAGAATTAGCTCTTAACCAGAAGACTGATTTTGATATTTCAGCTTTTTCTTTATCGAGATTTGGTGAATAAGTAATAAGTAATAAGTAATAAGCAATAAGTAATAAGTAATAAGTAATAAGTAATAAGTAATAAATAATAAGTAATAAATAATAAGTAATAAGTAAAGAGTTAATTTTTTTTGTTAAAAAATATGTGGCTAACGGAATCGCACAATGACGAACTATAAAACAAAAACTATAATGTTAGGTAGTTATAAACAATTATTTGAGGGCGATGATTACGCCACTGACCACATTCCGCAAGTTTACTCCCGTTGTATTGGGTTTGGCTCTTTGTTGGACAACCTTGGGTTGTCAGTCCAATACCTATCAAAATCCTAGACAACAAAGAGTTAACACCGTATCAACTCAGGCAAGACTAGCAAACGGTAACTATCCCCTCCATCAAGCTACCTATAATGATGCCAACGGGCAATACACCTTATCATTGCTCAATACTACTCCCCCAGTCTTCAGTACTAACAATTTGCAGATGGTACAGTTGACCAAAGCGGAAATTAAGGCGGGTCAGCAAAGTTATCTTCAAATGCAGAATAACCAAGCTATCTTGCATTTGAATCCAGATTTCCAGATTGAGTATATCCACGCGGTTACTGAACAAGTAAACGGTGCAGAAACCGTTATCGTGCGGGAGGAGTCAACTTTCTGGGAACCCTTTGAGGATGACAACGAGCTTGAGATTGAGCTTGAGTTCCACAACCATAGTCCTCATTACTACCATAGTCCTCATTACTATGTACCACCAAGATATCAAAGAGGAGTAGTACTTACTAGGGGCTATTATGCCCCAACCTACCAAGAAGCGA
>JAAHGL010000061.1 GCA_010692635.1 Symploca sp. SIO2C1
TGGTAAACTTCATAGTTGCTTTGTTACTATCAAAGTCGTTATGGAGGTACAAAAGGTTCCGAAAAGTTGATTCTTTTTTGATGATTACCTGGAAGCCTTATCAATTGGCTAAAAATGTATGTTATCCAGATTTTATTTTTAAAATAATGTACTATTAAATATAGTATTACTGTTTGATATATAGCTTGAAATTAAGGAAATATAGCATATTAATTAATTCATTTATTGTTTTAGTAGACTCTTTTTAAATTGGCATATAACAAAACAATTAAAGTAAACTCATACCACGACTACAATATGTGGAATTTCGCGTTATTAGTCATTAGTACTAATGACCAATGACACTTGACAAATGACAAAGCGGTGGAGAATTCATATAAAAAATGCCAGAATAGACCTAATAACTTCGATCCCAACCTTCCATGACCCTGCAATCTCTGTTCCTCTGGTTTACAGAGCATCGCAATGAACTTGTTTTGACTTGCCTTATTGCTCCGTGGCTCGCTTGGTCAATTTGTCTTGCTGTTCCTGGAAAGAAGGAGGAACCCTACGTTTTATCAGTCAATATGAGTTTGGCATTGCTCAGTTTGCTGTTGTGGATTGGATACCTAGCATATGCCAACAGTACAGGTGGTTGGTCGAAAATTGTCACAGAAGCAGATTTTTTGCTACTGCTAGTTCCTCCCTATTACGTCACAGCATCTATTTGGGTGACCCGTACTAGGCTGGCTTTATCTCGAATTTATGCTTTCCGCCTGTTGCAAGGATTAGTAGTAATGGCATTGGTATATCTGGTGTCAGGATGGTTTGCCTCGAAAGTCAATTTCATTTTCTTTTCCTATATACCCTCCTGGGTATTTTTATTCGTGCTGCTAGCACTTCTGGGGTTAGGTTATTGGGGCTTTTTGCAAATAATTGGTAATCCCAGGAAAGAAGCAACTGCCTCACAGCAAGAGCCGACAACAGCGACAGCATGGAATGAGGACATTGAAAGGGAACTCGAGCACCTCCGTCAAGAAACCCACAGAGCTCAGCAACAATCAACAGTGGGGAACCCTGCTACGCCATCGGCAATAGGGAACAGGAGACAGCAGATGTTACTGTCCTTATTAATGATTACTATCGTCGTAATTTTTTGGGGAGTAGTGTACATACTCGGATTTGACGGACGACGCCCTGCTCCAGTTCCCACTACTCAGCCACAAGTAGTTTCTCCACAGCCGCAACCAGACTCGTTTCAGCAAGGAATTAATCAAGCTACGGAAGCGGCAAATTTAACCCAAACTGCTCAGACTGCTCAGGATTGGGAAACTGTGGCTTCTTTGTGGTTCCAAGCTATTGAGAATATGGAGGCAGTTCCGGAGTCTAGCCCGAAATATCAGGTAGCTCAGCAAAAAGCAGCACAATATCGGCAAGGTTTGGCATATGCCCAAAAGAATGCTCAACTTAGGAAGTAAAAAGTAACGAGTAACAAGTAAAAAGTAACAAGTTTTGAGTTAATCACAACGAAAATGTAACGAAATTGCATCGATGGGCTCAAAAACCTTGGACTATTTTGACAAAAAAATGATTGAAAGCATGGTCTGGTATAGCTTCCACACTCGTACAGCAAACCCTATTTATTCAGGCTCTCTAAGAATAAGGAATCAACCAATTAACTGATGACATCAACTACCACACACGCATTGAAAGAATGGGCTATTGCCGTTGATGCCTTGGAAAGAGGCAAAACGATTATGCTGTTACGCAAAGGGGGGATTAGGGAAGAAGGTAAGCGCTTTCAAGTTACTTACAATCAAGTGCTGCTCTATCCCACCTATGAACATCAACAGCCTCACTTGCTTAAAGCTGAGTACGCATCTCAGGTAAAACCTGTAACCTCAGGTTGGCATCCAGAAACTGTGCGGATTGCTAGCTGGGCTGAAATTACCGATATTTTGGCGGTAAATGACGAATCAGTGTTTGAAGCCTTGCTACCGTATCATATCTGGAATGATCAATTTGCTAGGGAGCGTTTTCAGTGGAAGCCACGTCAGCCTCTCTATATTCTCTTGCTACGAACTTATCGGTTACTTCAGCCGTTGATGATTCCCTACTACCAAGAATACGGCGGCTGTCGTTCATGGATTGATTTAGTTGAACCGATTGCCCTGGAGAACCTGGTACCTGTCATAGATGAGGTAAATTACACTAAGCAAGCAGCACGAATACGTCAGATTCTAAGTTAGACAGAACTCACGCAAGACCTCTATTTGTAGTAGCGTGATCCACCTAAAACTGTGCAATAGATTTTGGTTTCTAGCTCCTTGTTACTTGTTACTTGTTACTTGTTACTTTTTACTTTTTACTTCACAACCGGTTTCTAATGAACCATTTTAGCTGGGTCACGGCAGTAGGGTGTGTTAGCGTAGCGTAACGCACCTTTAACTCTGAAAAATATCCTCCCCTATGAACCTGATCCGAAATCAGTTCTGGCGATACTTAGTCCAAGTAGTAGCACTTACTGTGGTTTACCTTGGTATAGCTAAACTAAGCGACCTAATAGCTGGGGGAAATCAGCTAGTGTTACAAATATGGGTACTGGCAGGGATTAGTCAAGCAGCTGTTTTGTTACTAGGAAGAGGTATCTTCCTGGGAGTATTCCTAGGTGAACTTTTCAGCACTTTAGCATTTCTTGGTCTTCCCTGGACAGTTGCCTTGGGTATGGCTCTAGGCTCTACTTTACAAGCTGTCATTGGGGCAGAACTTTTAGGTGTAGTGAAAGTTGCTCCATCTCTCAAAAACCTGCGAGATGTTTGTGGATTTATTGCTTTGGTAGTGGTTCTGTCAACCTTAGTTAGTCCAACTATTGGTCTCACTAGTTTATATTTAGGGGGTCAGTTCAACGGTGAAAATTGGTTGTTAATTGGGGGAACTTGGTGGTTGCACCAAGGGATGGGAGTTCTTTTGGTAACACCAGTGCTTTTGATTTGGTGTGCTCCAAACCCAGATTCTGAACCCTCAAGTTTCACCATTCCGATTAGGGAACAGGGTAGGGGTGAATGGCAATTCTGTAGGGGCGAATGGCCATTCGCCCCTACAGGAAATAGGGAATATACCACTTTACGCGATCGCTTTTTGTTTGCTCTTTGGTTGGTGTTACTCGTAGCAGTGAGTTGGATTGTTTTCCAGTCGGAAATCTCTGAGATAACTACTCTGAAATACCTCTCCTTTCCCCTAATGATCTGGGCAGCTGTGCAATTTCGCCAACGGGGTGCTACACTAGGCAGCTTAATCTTATCTAGCATTGCTGTTGGGCAAACTGCTCTGGGTAGGGACTATTTGCTCACTACCTCATCTTTAGGTGAGGATATTTCGGTAATCGGCAATCTGAGTGCCTTACCAATTACTCCCCCTACTAGCTCAGTAAATCTACAACTGCAATTTTTGCTAGTAGTTGTAGCAATTACTGCCCTGATCTTAGCGGCAGCACTAACAGAAAACACTTCCGTGAACAACTTGTTAAGCTTGGGCGAAGAGAAATATCGCCACATCTTTGAGAATGCCGTCGAAGGTATGTTTCAATCCACCCTTGATGGACACTATATTAGCGCTAACTTGGCTCTAGCCAATATTTATGGCTATCAATCCCCAGAAGAATTAATCGCCAATCTCAAAGATGTCACCCATCAACTTTACCTGAATCCTCAAGACCGTGTTGAGTTAACTCAGCTAGTTGCTCAACAAGAAGTAGTCTCAGCCTTTGAATCCCAGAAACTTCGTCAAGATGGCACAGTAATTTGGACTGCGGAAAACCTGCGACTTGTACGCAATGATTATGGTACACCCCTCTACTACGAAGGCACAGTGACAGATATCACTCTCGCCAAACAAGCGCAGGAGAGACTGTGTGAAAATGAAGAGCGCTTCCGCATTATGGTGGAAGAACGGACAGCTGTTCTCAAGGCATCAAATAAGCAACTGCTACAGGAAGTGGTTGAGCACAAGCGGATTGAGAAGGCCCTGCGGGAGAGTGAGCGCAGGTTTCGTGCTATTTTTGATGGAACATTCCACGGCATTGGCATACTCTCTCCAGAAGGTATCGTACTGGAAGTTAACCAAACAGTGTTGGACTTTGGCAACATTGAAGCTTCCGAAGTCGTAGAACGTCCGTTTTGGGAGGCTCAGTCTTGGGGAACTTCCCCGGAAATTAAGCAACGGCTGCAGCAGGCAGTTGCGTCTGCAGCCGGGGGTGAGTTGGTTCTGTTTGAGGTAGATATTCCTAGTGCTGGTGATACTATCAGTACTATCGACTTCTCCCTGAAGCCAGTTCTCGATGAGCAGGGTCAAATAGTACTACTGATCTGCGAAAGTCGCGATATTACTGAGCGCAAGCAAGCTGAAGAGAAACTAAAAGCTTCCCAGCAACGGCTTTCCTTACTAGTACAACAAACGCCCTTAGCTGTAATTGAATGGAATACTAAAGGGGAAATTGTTGATTGGAATCTTGCTGCAGAATCAATTTTTGGCTACAGCAAAACCGAAGCTCTGGGTCATACAGCCAAATTGATTGTACCTGAGGAAACTACAGATGAAACCCCACTGCTGGATAAGTGTTGGTTTAGCAAGGGAGTAACTCGCGCTACTAACGAGAATCAGACCAAAAACGGTAGAGTTATTATTTGTGAGTGGTACAATTCACCTCTCATTGATGCTCAGGGAAACTTACTCGGAGCTGCTTCTATGATTCTAGACGTAACTGAAAGGGCTCTGACTCAAGAGGCATTGCGGGAGAGCGAGGAGCGATTTGCTTTGGCTATTCAAGCTAATAATAGCGGACTATTTGATCTCAACTTGAAGAGTGAAAATTACTATTATTCGCCCCAATTTCTGAGCCAAATTGACTATAGTTTAAATGAGCCAAAACCAACTTTTAAAGAATTACTTTCCCTCGTCCATCCTAATGATGTAGATTTTGTTAAGGCTACTCTAGACGAGATTTTTGCTCAACCAATCTTTCCCACCTGGAATTTAGAATTTCGCTTTCTACTGAAAGATGGTGCTACCCGTTGGATTCTCTCACGAGGTTTAGTTCTCAGAGATGCTCAAGGGAAAGTGAGTCGCCTGATTGGAACTCACACCGATATTACCGATGCCTATCAACAAGCAGCTCAACGTAAGCAAGCGGAAGCAGCACTGCGGGAACGGGAGGAACAGTTCCTTCAGCTAGCAGGAAACATCCGTGAGGTTTTCTTTTTGACCACTCCTGATGCTCGTCAGATGCTCTACATTAGTCCTGCTTACGAGGAAATTTGGGGTCGTACTACCCAGAGTTTGTACGAACGACCTGAATCTTGGCTAGAAGCTATTCATCCAGAAGACCGCGATCGCATCATAGCAGTCCATACTACTAGTCTCCGAGAAAAGCGAGATTTAGACGAAGAGTATCGGATTATTCAACCTGATGGCTCAGAGCGCTGGGTAGGGGTACGCAGTTCCTTTGTTTTCGATGAGGCAGGTGAACCGACAAGTATTGCTGGCATTGCCGAAGATATCACTGAGCGCAAAATCTCAGAAGCTGAATTATATCGTCAAGCACGACGTAGGCAATTGTTTGCGGAAATTACCCTTAAGATCCGTAGGTCTTTAAGATTAGAGAAAATTCTCCAAACTACTGTCACCGAGGTGCGACGTATTCTTGATGTTGACAGAGTAGTAATCTACCAGCTGTATGTTGATGGCTCAGGAGCTGTTGTTAATGAGGCTGTACTTTCCAACTGGCCTGCTATCCAGGGACAGCAGATCAACGATCCTTGTTTTGTTAAAACTTACTTGCAAAAGTACCACCAAGGACGGATTCATGCTGTAGCTGATTTACAAAACTCTGAAGTCAAAACCTGCTATAGAGAAATGCTAGGTAAATTTGGTGTCAGAGCTAACTTAGTAGTACCCATTCTTCGCCGAGAAGAACTCTGGGGTTTACTAATTGCTCATCAGTGTACTGGAGCAAGACAGTGGCAAGACTTTGAAGCTGAATTGTTAGATCAACTAGCGGATCAAGTAGGGATTGCTATTGCTCAGAGCCAGCTTCTGGAGAAGGAAACTAAGACAACTCAACAGCTGACAGAACAGAACCTCCACTTAGAAGAAGCCAGAAGGGAAGCTGAAGCGGCTAATCGGGCTAAGAGTGAATTTTTAGCCAACATGAGCCATGAACTACGCACTCCCTTGAATGGTATTTTGGGATATGCTCAAATCCTTAAACTCCAGTCTAGTTTAACTGCCAAACAACTAGAGCAAGTGAACATCATTCAACAGAGTGGCGAACACCTGTTAACCTTGCTCAATGATATCCTAGACCTCTCCAAAATTGAGGCGGGGAAAATGGAGCTCTACCTCAGCAATTTTCACTTGCCTCATTTCCTTGAAGGTATTGCTGAAATTATTCGCCTTAGTGCTGAACAAAAAAATATTGCCTTTAATTACGAAGTAGTCTCAGAGTTACCCCTTCATGTTAAAGGGGATGAAAAGCGATTGCGACAAGTTCTGATTAATCTTTTGGGCAATGCAGTTAAATTTACTGACACTGGCGGGGTAACTTTCAAAGTTGGTTATTTAGAAAACTCTAAAATCCGCTTTCAGGTGGAAGATACTGGCATTGGCATAGCGCCAGAAAAATTAGCAGCGATCTTTTTACCTTTTCATCAAATCGGTGACTCTAAGCATCGGTTTGAAGGCACGGGACTAGGATTAGCCATCAGCCAAAAGTTAGTAAAGCTGATGGAAAGCGAATTGCAAGTTAAAAGTATCTTTGGTCAAGGGAGCATTTTTTGGATAGATTTAGATTTACCAGAAGTTTCTGAAGGACACGACATGTCACCAGTGCCCAGAAAAACCATTGTCGGTTTTCGGGGTTCCAAGCGTAAACTACTCATCGCCGACGACAAATGGGAAAATCGTTCGGTTTTAGTTAATCTGCTCCTGCCTTTGGGATTTGAAATCGCAGAAGTAAAAGATGGTAGAGATTGCCTTAATCAGGCTATAAAATTAAAACCTGATTTGATTTTGCTGGATATGATTATGCCGGTAATTGATGGTTTAGAAACCACTCGGCAGTTACGGCAACTCAGAACTCTCAAAGATGTGGTAATCATTGCTACCTCAGCTAGTGTTTTTGATTATAATCAGCAGGAATATTTAGCAGCTGGTTGTGATGGCTTTATTCCCAAACCAGTACAAGCAGAAAATCTTTTTGAACTGCTACAAGAGCATCTAGATATAGAATGGATTTATGAAAATAGTACGACAGTAAGTAACCAAGAGCTAATAGAAGAAAGTACTATCTCTGGAGAAAGTTTTAAAGTAGAAATTGCTCAAAGTATACAACCCAATAAAAGCACGTTGATAGTTCCACCAGCTACACAAATAGCTGTTTTTTATGAACTGGCAATGATGGGAGATATTGGAGGTATCATTGAGCAAGCCAAAAAACTTCAACAATTAGATGAGCAATTTGTTCCTTTTGCTAATAAACTGCTGCAATTAGCAAAAGGTTTTCAGGAAAAACAGATTCTGGAGTTTGTTAAACAATACGCAGAGAATTAAGAATGGGGAATGGGGAATGGGGAATGGGGAATTGGGAATTGGGAATTGGCAAGAAGAATTTTCCTCGTGCTTAAGGAAAAACAAGAAAGAGATTAAGCTCATCCCACGACTAAAGTACGTGGGATTTCGCGTCCTTTGTCAAGTGTCATTTGTCCTTTGTACTAATGACACTTGACAAAGGACTAATGACAAAGCGGCGGGGCGACATTTCCTCTAACCCCTTTAAGGAGTTGATTTACCCGTCGCTTTTTGTAAATCTAAAATTTATCACAATGCGTTTCCCCAACGTTAGTATTATTGCCTTCATCACTTTCTTAAGCATCATTCTTAATGCTCATTGGGGATTGACAATTAGTTCCTCGAATTTACCCTGGAAAACCTCTGAGGTACAATTAGAACCCAACTACCAGATATTGAACCAAAACCTAGATAATCGAAAAACTAGAGCAGATAAACTGCTACAACAAGCAACAGAACAGATAAAGGCTGAGCAAGCACTAGAAATTTACCGAGAAATTAGCGATCGCGAGGGAGAGAGAAAGGCTCTAGATAGTTTAGGGCAAGCTTACTCTTTAATGGGGAACTACAGCAAAGCTTTAGAGTATTATGACCAGAGTTTAGCTATCTTGCAAGATAGCCATGAGTTAATTGCACAAGAGCTAGATAATACTCAACCAGAGAGGATAGCTCAGGATAGTTTGCCACCAACTTTCTTTTCTATGATGAACCAGGGGCGTACCTACCGTGCCCAGAACAATTATGCTAAGGCAGTAGAGCACTTTGAGCAAGCTTTAACTTTTGCTCAAGAAAGTAATAACTTAGAGCAGGAAAGTCATGCTTTGAGTGAGTTGGGTAGTGCCTACCTCAGTTTGGGTAACTATGCCAAAGCACTAGCATACAATCAGGAGTATTTAGTAATTGTTCGGAAACGGGGTAATCCGCAGTGGGAATACTTGGCCCTGAGTACTCTAGGAAGTAATTACAGTATTTTGGGGGATAATGCCAATCCCCCAGCTCCCCACCCTTTTTTTCGCTCACCCCTATCTAGGGAACACTGAGAACATTCCCCATTAACCTAAAACCTAACACCTAACCAAATGTTCTGCCATCCCAACCCCAAAGATATCCTTGTGCATCAGCAAACTCAATGTAAATGCGGTTAGTCGGAACATCGATTGCCTGATTAATCTGCTCACAGAAGTCTTGACTCATTGCCTGAGTTTGCTGGGGACGCATACTACCAACGCTCTTGATTTCCACATAACAAACAGGATCAGTGGTTCCGGCAAAAGTCATCGGAACATTGGATTCAAGTGCAGTCATCACATAAGATTCCGGCTTGCCTAGATGCTTGGCAAGGCTGGTAGAGAGTTGTTTAAGCAATGCTTCGGATTTATTGGTGTCCGGTGCAGTAACAGAAGTTTGAACTTTGATCAGCGGCATATGTTTAACCCTTGCTTCAATCCCAAACCTTAGCCTAGCGGATTCTTGAGTCAAATTTAAGAAAATAAATCATCAAATGCGCACAGAGGTAGTTACGTTAGTAAATGGGTTACCCGAAGAAGTTTTACCAGAAGCGATCGCATTTTTGCGTTCTCTAGTAGAAAAATGACAAAATAATAAGGACAAAATACCCCAATCCTTAGCAATACTGAATTTGACAAGGCAATGTAAATTTATCAACAAGGGAGTGAAAAGTATAAAAATGCGTTGCGAGAATTAGCCTAGTTAACAAACCTTTGCTAGATGGTCTAACTGACTGAGAATTGGGAATTGGGAACAAGAGATATGCTTGGGAAGTCCAAGCGATCGCCTAAAATGAGCCTCAGTTTGTCCAAGTCTATTTTGCATGACTCGTACCCCCTTTGATCAATTTTCTAAACAACTGCTAGAAGAATTCCTGAGTCCCTTTGGCAGTGTTGAGCGAAGCTTCGAGATTCCTGGAGAGGATCGCCAAGTTGATGTCTACTTTATTCCCAAACCCCAAACTACGATAGCTCCCCAAACTCTGGGACTCCTTGGTCAAATTTTGACTACTCCCTGCCTGCTCGAACCCTTCCGTAATGCTCCCAGCGTCACAGAAATTCGTCATTGCCGACTTAAGCTCTTGTTACTCCAAGCCAACTTACAACGCCAAGCTAAACGAGATAATATCACCGTCTCAGAAACTCAACTTCCTCACCTGTGGATTCTGACACCCTCTGCCTCTGCTAATACTCTCAATGGTTTCGGAGCTAAACCAAAACCCCCTTGGCCATCCGGCATCTATCATTTCCGTGTGCATTTCAAAACCACTATTATTGTTATCAATCAACTACCTAAAACTCCAGAAACTCTCTGGCTCAGACTCCTAGGCAAAGGTAAAGTGCAAAGGGAGGCAATTTCCGAACTCCTGGCTCTGCCCAAAAATGAACCATTACGTTCAACTGCCCTGCAACTGTTAGCCAATTGGAAAATTGCCTTGGATTATAGTGGTATTGATGAGCAAGGGGAGTTATCGATGCAACTGACACAAGCGTATTTGGAATGGGAACAAAAAACCAAACGTCAAGGGCATGAAGAAGGCCGTGAAGAAGGCCGTGAAGAAGGCCGTGAAGCGAAGCAGCTAGAAATCGCGCTCAAGCTTTTGCAGCTTGGTTTATCAATCGAGTTAGTCGCTGAGGGAACGGGGTTATCCCTAGAACAAGTCCAACAGCTTCAACAAAGATAGGATCCTCCCCTCGCTTGAACCTGAGATTGTAATTTGTGCTTCCAGGGGAAAACTTCCTACTCTCGAGAAACACGCTCAAAGCTAATGGCTAATGGCTAATGGCTAATCGCCCCTACTGCTCGCCAAAGTGTTTCTCCCATTAAATTGGGGGCGCGAAGCGCTCCTTGGGAGCTCTTCAATAATCAGAAGAAGGTTTCTATGTCAAGTGTCAGAAGGTTCTTTGTACTAACGACCAATAACCGATGACCAATGACAACGGTGACATTAATTATCCTTAGACCAGACATTAATAAATTTTTAAGTATTGTTACCGCCCCGTGATATGATCACTAGTGGCTTGTAGCGATAAAGTCAAATTCCTAAGCTACCTTTTGCGGCTAACCGTGAACTTATCAAACGATTCTCTTGAGCCGACAACGGCAGAGGAAGAACTGTCTCAAAATAGTTCCCCTCCAGCGACAAACAATTCATCAATGGAAGAGTTTTACCAACTCAAACAAAATTTGTTGTTGGCAACGCTCGTACTGACAGGAATTATTTTTATCCCTGTCTGGATTGTTTACTCCCTTAACACTGCCTTCAATTATTTAGTTGGGGCATTTACAGGAATAGTTTACTTGAGAATGTTGGCAAAAGATGTAGAGCGTCTGAGCGAACAAAAAAAGAGTTTGAGTTCTAACCGGTTTGCGCTTTTTGCTGGGCTAATTATCATTGCCAGTCAATGGCAAAACTTACATATTATGCCCATATTTTTAGGATTTCTGACCTATAAAGCTGCAATCCTAGTTTATGTGCTACCAAGCACTCTGATGCCTACATCTAAGTAGGTTAAATTGATAAATAGGTTAAGTTTGAAATTAACCGATGTTTCACTCTCGATAGGTATCTGGGGAAACCTCCGGAATGGAAATGATAGATGGTTTGAGCGTTCTGAATTCTTTCCCCCTTGCTGAATTAGAAGTTGGTCAGCATCTGTACTGGAAAATTGGCAATTTCACAGTACATGGGCAGGTTTTTCTAACCTCCTGGATCGTAATTGCCATTCTCGTCATTGCTTCGATTGCTGCCACTCGAAACGTCCAGAGAATTCCCAGTGGCATCCAAAATTTTATGGAGTATGCCCTAGAATTTATAAGGGATTTGGCAAAAAGCCAGTTGGGGGAGAAAGATTATCGTCCTTGGGTGCCATTTATTGGCACATTGTTTTTGTTTATCTTCGTGTCAAATTGGTCTGGAGCCTTAGTACCCTGGAAGTTAATTAAGCTTCCCGCTGGTGAATTAGCTGCTCCGACAAATGACATTAACACCACAGTCGCTTTGGCATTGCTAACGTCTTTAGCATATTTTTACGCTGGGTTTAGGAAGAGTGGTTTAGGCTACTTTAAGAAGTATATTGAACCGACTCCTATTCTCTTGCCCATCGCGATTTTAGAAGATTTCACCAAGCCTCTTTCTCTTAGCTTCCGTTTATTTGGTAACATCTTAGCTGATGAACTAGTGGTGGCAGTGTTGGTACTATTAGTACCTTTATTCGTGCCACTGCCAGTGATGGCGCTAGGTCTGTTTACCAGTGCCATTCAAGCCTTAGTGTTTGCTACCTTAGCCGGTGCTTACATTCATGAGGCACTTGAAGGGCATGGTGGTGAAGAGCATGAGTAGTGGGAGTAAGGTTTTGATTTAAGACTGAACGAGTAATTGACTCGCTAGTCTTAAATTCATTCCTACATAAAACCCTCAGTTGATGTAATAAGGCATGAATTCTGAATAGTTGTATGGGTAGGTAATCAATTGAAAGCCGAACCATTAACCTTCCTAGGTTAGGTAAAAGCAATCCATCCCTACAAATCAAAATTCAAAACCGCTGTTGTTTGTTCTGTAACTTAAGGTAATTAAAACTATCATGGATCCATTAGTTCAAGCTGCTTCTGTTGTCGCTGCTGCTCTTGCAATTGGTTTAGCTGCCATTGGTCCTGGAATTGGTCAAGGAAATGCTTCAGGCCAAGCAGTAGAAGGTATTGCTCGTCAACCAGAAGCTGAGGGCAAAATTCGTGGTACTCTGCTGTTAACTTTGGCGTTCATGGAATCCCTCACTATCTATGGCTTGGTGATTTCATTGGTGCTGCTGTTTGCTAATCCATTTTCCTAAAATTTCTTAAGCTTTGTAGAGACGTGGTTGCTCCCGTCTCTACATTCTGGAGTTTAGGTTCCATTCCTAAATAAGGATCTGTAAAAAAAAATGTTTGATTTTGATGCTACCTTGCCCTTAATGGCAGTACAGTTCCTACTATTAGCAGCTGTACTAAACGCGATTTTCTATAAGCCACTAACTAAGGTTATAGATGAGCGAGCTAATTACATTCGCACCAATGAAGCTGAGGCACAGGAACGCTTATCTAAGGCTGAGCAATTGGCTAATCAATATGAACAGCAGTTAGGTGAAGCTCGTAGACAGTCTCAAGCAATCATTGAATCTGCTCAAGCTGATGCTAAAAAAATTGCAACTCAAAAAATTGCTGAGGCTGAGCAGGAAGCTCAAGCACAGCGGGAAGCAGCTCAAAAAGAGATAGAGCAGCAAAAGCAACAAGCAATGAGTTCGCTGGAGCAACAAGTAGACGCTCTTACTCGTCAAATCCTTGAAAAACTACTAGGACCAGAATTAGTAAGATAACTAAGTCAGTAGTAAGTCGTTCAGATATTTTTACTGATTGTCCAAACTCGGGGCGAGAGTAAAACTGTAAAAGCGCCAAACTATGCTGCTAGCAGATAAGTTGAGCAAATGCAAATGCACTTCCTCTTAGCTTGCCCTTGATGGATGAGTCAAAGTCTTAAAGATTTCGCGGCAAAGAAAGTTGTAATTAGTTTATGATGGGGAATTTCTTTTTATTAGCCACATTATTGGCAACAGAAGCTCACTCCGCTGGCGAAGGTGGTTTTGGACTACACCTAGACATTCTAGAATCCAATCTCATTAACCTTACGCTCTTGATTGGGGTGCTATTTTATTTTGGGCGTAAATTCCTGGGAAATACCTTGAGCGAACGAAGTGCCAGTATTGCTGAGGAAATTCAAGCAGCAGAACAACGGCAGAAAGAAGCAGCTGTCAAGCTTGCAGACCAACAGCAAAAGTTAGCTCAAGCCCAAGCAGAAGCAGAAGAGATTCGCAAAGCTGCTGAAGCCAACGCTCAGAGAGCTAAGGAGGCAATAATAGCTCAATCTGTTGAGGATGTCAAGCGTTTGAAAGAAGTAGCAGTCCAGGATCTCAACACCGAACAAGAGCGAGTGATCAGCCAACTAAGGCAGCGAGTAGTTGCCATGGCCCTGGAGCGCTCAGAGTCCCGGCTAAAATCCGACTTGGATGAGTCTGCTCAGCAACAATTAATCGATCGCAGCATTGCTTTATTAGGAGGTGGATCATGAAAGGCAGTCTCTTAAGTGCCGGAGTGGTAGAACCCTATGCAGAAGCATTAATGTCTTTGGCCCAGGAGAATGAACTTACAGAACGCTTGGGGGAGGATGTTGCTGGTTTGTTGACTATCTTGCAAGAATCACCAGACTTGCAAGTATTGTTAGGTAGTCCGGTTGTCAAAGCTGAAGACAAGAAAGCTGTATTGCAACAGATTTCTACTAGTCTTGAAGGAGATCAACTTCATCCCTACATGATCAGCTTTTTGAACGTGCTAGTAGACCGCAGACGTATTCTCTTTTTAGAAGCAATTTTCCAGCAGTATCAAGCTCTACTGCGAAAACTGAAACAAACTGTTCTCGCTGAAGTAACCTCAGCCGTATCACTGACTGATCAGCAGAACGAGTCAGTGCGAGAGAAAGTTAGAGAAATAACTGGTGCTAGCCAGGTAGAACTCGATACCAAAATTGACCCTGATTTAATTGGGGGTGTCATCATCAAAGTCGGCTCTCAGGTGATTGATTCGAGCTTACGAGGACAACTGCGTCGCATCGGTTTACGTTTAAATGCTACCTAGTACAAGAAGGCAGAAGGCAGAAGGCAGAAGGGACGAAAACTTGTACAGGAAGCTTTTTAACCTTTTTTCACGCTTTTGGTTATTTCCGCCGCGCTGTACTAGTAGACTTGACAGAAGTCTGTGAACATCTCAAGAAAGACAAAAGGGACAAGGAGGACAAGGAGAACAAAGGAGACAAGGAGGACAAGGAGAACAAAGGAGACAAGGAAGAGATTTCCCATCCCCCATTCCCTATCCCCCATTCCCGATTCCCCATCCCCCATTCTCGAACAACAAACAACAAACAACAAACGACGAACAACAGACATGATTAGCATTAGACCTGACGAAATTAGCAGCATTATTCGGCAACAAATTGAACAATACGACCAACAGGTCGGAGTTTCTAACGTTGGCACAGTCCTGCAAGTTGGGGACGGCATTGCCCGGATCTATGGTCTGGAAAAGTGCATGGCAGGGGAACTGGTAGAGTTTGAAGATGGTACAGTTGGCATTGCCCTGAACTTAGAAGAAGATAATGTCGGTGCGGTGCTGATGGGTGAAGGTCACGACATCCAAGAGGGTAGCTCCGTTACTGCTACCGGCAGAATTGCTCAGGTGCCCGTAGGAGAAGCCGTAGTTGGTCGTGTTGTAGATGCTCTAGCCCGCCCAATTGATGGTAAAGGAGATATACAGACATCTGAAACTCGCCTCATTGAGTCTGTTGCTCCAGGAATCATTGCACGACGTTCTGTTCATGAACCCATGCAAACTGGCATCACAGCTATTGATACCATGATTCCCATTGGACGGGGTCAGCGGGAGTTGATTATTGGTGATAGGCAAACCGGCAAAACTTCAATTGCGGTTGATACAATCATCAACCAGAAGGAAGAAGATGTTATTTGTGTCTATGTTGCCATCGGTCAGAAATCTTCTACAGTTGCCCAGGTAGTGAATATTCTCAAAGAGAAAGGGGCATTAGATTACACGATTGTGGTAGCAGCTAACGCTTCTGACCCAGCAACCCTACAGTATCTAGCTCCTTATACCGGTGCAACTCTGGCTGAGTACTTCATGTACAAAGGTAAGGCGACCCTAGTCATTTATGATGACCTCTCCAAGCAAGCTCAAGCCTATCGCCAGATGTCACTGCTACTACGTCGTCCTCCCGGTCGTGAAGCTTATCCTGGAGACGTCTTCTACCTCCACTCCCGCTTGTTGGAAAGAGCTGCAAAGCTGAGTGACGAGCTAGGTAAAGGTAGCATGACAGCGCTGCCAATTATTGAAACCCAAGCAGGTGACGTATCTGCTTACATCCCTACCAACGTAATTTCAATTACGGATGGTCAAATTTTCTTGTCCTCTAACTTATTTAACTCCGGTTTGCGTCCAGCAATTAACCCTGGTATCTCGGTATCCCGGGTTGGTTCTTCTGCTCAAACCAAAGCAGTTAAAAAAGTTGCTGGTAAATTGAAGCTGGAACTGGCTCAATTTGATGAGCTACAAGCTTTTGCTCAGTTTGCCTCCGATTTAGACAAAGCAACCCAAAACCAACTGGCAAGGGGTGAGCGTTTGCGGGAACTGCTGAAGCAAGCTCAGTACTCACCCCTAGCAGTTTACGAGCAAGTTGCATTAGTATATGCCGGCTTGAATGGCTATCTCGATGATATTGCTGTTGATAAGATTACCAGTTTTGCTATAGGACTGCGAGAGTACTTAAAAACCAGCAAACCCAAGTATGGTGAGATTATCCAGGCAGGGAAAGTACTCACCGATGAAGCAGAAACTCTGTTGAAGGAAGCGATCGCAGAATACAAGAAAACCTTCTTGGTATCAGTGTAGATTGGTTATTTGTTGTTTGTTATTGGTCATTGGTTATTGGTCATTTGTTGTTTGTCATTGGTCATTAGTCATTGGTCATTGGTTATTAGTCATTGTTCATTAGTTATTAATGGCTAGTACAAATAACAAACAACAAACAACAAACAACAAACAACAAACAACAGAAATATTATGCCCAATCTTAAAGCAATTCGCGATCGCATTAAGTCGGTCAAGAATACCAAAAAAATCACTGAGGCAATGCGCCTCGTTGCCGCAGCAAAAGTGCGTCGTGCTCAGGAACAGGTAACCGCTACCCGTCCCTTTGCCGACCGTTTAGCACAAGTCCTCTACGGCTTACTAAACCGTCTACAATTTGAAGAAGCCAATCTACCCCTACTCAAGCAAAGGGAAGTAAAGTCTGTAGGCTTACTAGTAATTACAGGCGATCGCGGTTTGTGTGGTGCTTATAATACTAACGTCATTCGCCGTGCAGAAAACCGTGCTAAGGAACTGAAAAAGGAAGGTCGTGACTATAAGTACATATTAGTTGGACGCAAAGCCATCCAGTACTTCGAGCGCCGTAACCAGCCTATTGATGCCAAATACTCTGGTCTAGAACAGATTCCCACAGCTTCAGAAGCATCTGCGATCGCAGATGAATTGCTCTCTTTGTTCCTGTCCGAATCTGTAGACCGGATTGAACTAATCTACACCAAATTCGTCTCCTTGATTAGTTCTCGACCTGTAATACAAACCCTGTTACCTCTAACAAGGCAAGGATTAGAACCTCAGGATGATGAAATCTTTAGACTGACAACTCGTGGTGGTGAGTTTAAAGTGGAACGGGAGAAAGTCTCAACTCAAGTTCGTAGCTTTCCTCGGGACATGATTTTTGAACAAGACCCGGTGCAGATATTAAATGCATTGTTGCCACTATATCTCAATAACCAGTTACTGCGAGCATTACAAGAATCAGCATCCAGTGAACTGGCAGCTCGGATGACAGCAATGAACAGTGCCAGCGATAATGCTACAGAAATGATTGGCACATTGACCCTGTCTTACAACAAAGCACGACAGGCTGCGATTACCCAGGAAATTCTGGAAGTTGTCGGTGGAGCTCAGGCCCTAAGTGGTTAGGTTCAATCTTTTCCCGTAGGGGCGCACCGACGTGCGCCCCATCCGACATACGCCCAAAGCGTTTAAGAACCCCGACTTCCTCAAGAAGTCGGGGTTCTGGGCAGTTTTTGATCTGTTTGATATACAATTGCGATCGAATTACTTTCTCTTAGTATGGAAAATGTTGGATATGAGCGATCGCTCTTTGGCAATAGGAGTGCGATCGCTTCTATAAAAATATAATAAGACTAGCCAGGGTACCGATAAATCCTTATTGTAGATGAATAATGAGTGCTGAGCGAGGTACTGAAGGAAAAAGCGATCAATGGGAAGAATATTTATTTCAGCAGGTCACGGTGGTATAGAAGAAGAGGGTCGTGATCCAGGAACTATTGCTGGTGGCACAACTGAAGCTCAAGAGATGATTTTGCTGCGGGATCAGATAATGCCAGAGTTGCGATCGCGCGGATTTGAGGTGCTTTCTGTACCTGATGACCTCAGTATGAGGCAAACACACCAGTGGATCAATGACCGTGCTCTCACCGATGATGTAGCCCTAGAAATCCACTCCAGTGGTTTTTTCAATCCCGACATCAGGGGAGCCATAACTTTTTACATTGCCAACAATACTGATCGTCAGAATCAGGCAGAACTGATGCTCTTAGCTCTAGTACGACGCCTGCCTTCATTGCCTAGCCGAGGCGCCAAGCCAGATACGGAAACAGGAACTGGAAGAATCTCCTTCTGCCGTAATATTATCATCCCCTCTTTACTATTAGAAGTTGGCTTCCTAACGAACCCAGATGATCGGTTTTTAATCCAGAATCGACGCCGAGAAATGGCTCTGGGTATTGCTGATGGACTTGCATCTTGGAGCCGTACTGTGTCTGGTACTGAGTCTAATGATTCGGAGGTCACTTATGACACAATCAATATCAGTGTTAATGGTCAGATTTATGAAGAGGAGGGGATTCTAGTTAATAGTAATGCCTACATCCCCAATGACTTGGCAGACCGACTGGGAGTCGATTTGACTGTTGCTCCTGATATTCGCCGCATCCAATACCGAGGAGTGGTATATGTCAAAGCGATTGAATTGCGAGACTATAACATTTCTGTCGGTTGGGATAATCCTAGTCGTACCGTGATTGTGCGCTCAATTTTGCAAATTTGTCCTGGTTTAATTGACCGAATTATGGGGCATGGCAATACTTCCGAAGTACAGCTAATGATGTTCCTCAAAAATAATAATGATAATGCTTTGAGTGAGTTTCCCCAATTACCCCGACTCTACCGAGAAGAGGGGCAGATTGAAGGAGTGAACTATGACATTGCTTTCTGTCAAGCTTGTGTAGAAACGAGCTTCCTGCGCTTTGGAGGTGAGTTGACACCCAGTCTGAATAATTTTGGTGGTTTAGGGGCTGTTAGTGGTACTGAACCAGCCTCTTTTCCTAGTGCCAGAATTGGAGTTCGCGCCCATATCCAACAATTGAAAGCCTATGCTAGTCTAGAACCTTTAGTACAAGAAGTCGTTAGTCCCCGATTTCGTTTTGTCACTCGCGGCGTTGCACCTTTAGTAGGTCAGCTGAGTGGGCGCTGGTCAACAGATTTACAGTATGGTGATCGGATTAAAGCAGTAATCAGAAGTCTCTATGAATCCGCTAACTTACTGTAATGAATCCAAAAGCCCGTAAACAATTTGCTCAACATTGGTTGCATAGTGAAGAGGTACTCAGTCAAATTGTAACAGCTGCCAACTTGCAACCAAGCGATCGCCTGCTGGAAATTGGTCCTGGTACCGGTATTCTAACTCAACAGTTATTACCCCAAGTTCAGTCATTAGTTGCTGTTGAAATTGACAGGGATTTGTGTAAACTTTTAGTGAGAAAACTAGGTAAAATTGACAATTTTTTACTCCTCAAAGGGGATTTCCTCTCCCTCTACTTAGATGAGCTACTAGTTTCCTTCCCCAATTTCCAAAAGCCAAATAAAGTTGTAGCTAATATTCCCTACAATATCACCGGTCCCATTCTCGAAAAATTGTTGGGAACTATTAGTCAGCCAGCAGTACCAGCATTTGATTTAATTGTGCTGCTAGTACAAAAGGAAGTAGCACAGCGCTTATGCGCCCAACCCGGTTCTAGAACCTTTGGTGCCCTATCAGTAAGGGTACAGTATCTAGCAGCATGTGAATTTATCTGCGATGTACCAGCCAAATCTTTCTCCCCTCCTCCTAAGGTGGATTCTGCTGTAGTGCGCTTGCGTCCCCAGCTAGTGCAGCAACCAGCCAATGAACCGAAGTACTTAGAAACTTTGTTGAAATTGGGCTTTGCCAGCAAACGGAAAATGTTGAGAAATAATTTGAAATCTTTAGTAGAACGCGATCGCTTGACCCAATTGCTGGAACAATTAGAGATCAACCCCCAAGCCCGCGCAGAAGATTTGAGTGTTGCCCAATGGGTAACTCTCAGTAATAAACTGCTACAGCGTTTTTCATTTAGATGAGGTACAAAGAGTCTGGTTTTTGGGAATGGGGAATGGGGAATAGGGAATAGGATCTGTACCTCACTAGACTGAGAAATGCTGTATAAATTTCTCGACCTAATCCCCAAACCCCTCCTTCGTTGGTTATTGCCTATACACAGTCAGGAGATAGGGAGCTGAGAGAGCTAGAAGAGCTGTGGGAGTTGCGGAGATATTTACGCTTACCGATTTGATTCTCAATTCCCAATTCCCAATTCCCAATTCCCAATTCCCAAAAATGCATTCCCAATTCCCAATTCCCAATTCCCAATTCCCAATTCCCAATTCCCAATTCCCAAAAATGCATTCCTATTCCCTAATTGCTCCAGCCAAAATTAATCTGTATCTAGAAATTCTAGGCGATCGCCCAGATGGTTATCATGAGTTAGTGATGCTCCTCCAAAGCATCGAGTTAGCAGATCAAATTGATATCCGTACCCTTAGCACCGACAACATTCGGGTAAATTGCGATCATCCCCAAGTACCCCAAGACGAAAGTAATCTTGCCTACAAAGCAGCAAACTTGATGAAGGAGCAGTTTCCCGATGTTTTTGCCCAATTTGGCGGTTTGGAAATCACCATTAACAAGCATATCCCTGTGGCAGCGGGACTTGCTGGTGGTTCTACCGATGCCGCTGCTGTATTGGTGGGAATAGATATGATCTGGCAATTGGGACTCACCCAGCCAGAATTACAAGAACTAGCAAGCCAGCTGGGCTCCGATATACCTTTTTGTATTGCTGGTGGTACAGTTCTTGCTACTGGTAGGGGAGAACAGCTATCTCCCTTACCGGATCTGGATTCTCTGCATCTGGTATTAGCAAAATACCGTAGCCTTGAGGTTTCTACCCCTTGGGCTTATAAAACTTACCGCTCTGAGTTTGGGGATTCCTATGTCCGGGAGACTGAAGACTTAGAAGCCCGTGCTGCTAAAGTTCATTCAGGACCAATGGTACAAGCGATCGCTAATAAGGATGGGTCACAGATTGGTCAACTACTGCACAATGATTTAGAAAAGGTAGTGTTACCAGCTCATCCTCAAGTCTCCCAACTCCGAGAAGCATTTCAGAATACTGGCGCTTTAGGTGTAATGATGTCTGGCTCAGGACCAACTGTGTTTGCTTTGTGTGAGTCTCAAGCTCAAGCTCAGGAAATTCAGCAACAGGTGAGAAGCACAATTACTGACCCGGATTTAGACTTTTGGGTGACCAAATTTTCTAGTACTGGTATTAGGATAAGCTAAAAACAACGAAATCCTTTTTCCATTCTAAGTTTTCGGTCAAATGTGACTACCTCCATACATCCCTGAGAAAGGGCAACAGCCCCAATCAAATAATCTGAAAAATCTGCTGGTCCTTGTTTAGTTCGTTGCAATGCTTGATAGACACAAGTGCGATTTTCAAACTCAAATACAGCAGTTTGCAGCATTGCTTCTAAAGCGCTCAAAATTTCATCTTTGCCATAACAATATGGCTTACCCTTCAACACCCATACCAATTCACAGAGTACGATATTGGCAATAAAGCATTGTGTACCACTTTGAATCAGCTGGGATGCCTGGTGCCATTGGGACTCGTCGTCTCTCGTTAAATAACGAACGAGCATATTAGTATCAAGTCCAATCACTTGCCCCCTCCTGAATGGCTTCCTCCATGTCTTCTAAGGTGGCAGCTTTCATCTCCTGACGATATAGGATACCAGACAGAGATTCGATCGCCGTATTGAGGGGAATAACTCTAACATCACCTTTTTCATCAATCACAAAATCGATTCGACTCCCTGTATCCAGGTTCAGGTAATCCCGAATGGGTTTGGGAATCGTAACTTGTCCTTTGCTGGTGATGGTTGAACTAGCCATTACTACAATTCCTTACTTTCGATTCTTACCTTATTGTAGGGAGCAAGCATCACCCTGCAAAACTCTGTAATTCTTCTTTAACATTCCTAGGAAGATTTTGCCGTTTGCTCCGATTTTGCGATCGCTGAAAACCTTACACAATAACGGAGGCAAAATCACTTCAAAATAAGTTTAGCTCTTAGCTGAGTGCTGATACCCTAATGTAATGAGTAAGTAGAGGAGAACAATAGATGGATTTGGAGATTGAACTATTGAAAACTATAGCGGCTTTTGATAAAGAAAAGCTCAAAGCAAAGTTTCAATCCCAGAATGAATTTATAGTAGTAGAGAAATTTCTCCCCACCTCCATCCTGGATGAGTTTTTGCTCACCTTGCCATCACTCCAACCTACCGTCAACCGCAACTATATTCCCAAACATAAAAAAGGCGGCAGTATCAGCCGCTTCAACCTCGACAGCTTCGCTCCGATTTTTGGCAAATTCTATCAACTACCACTCCTTTTTGAGTTACTCAATGAGATTACAGGGGACAAGCTCCTTTCCTGTCCTCCTAATGATCCTCATACTTACGCCCTGTATTATTACACTGAGCCAGGAGACCATATCCAGTATCATTACGATACCTCTTACTATCGAGGTAAGCGCTACACGGTACTGCTCGGTTTAGTTGACCAATCCACTAGTAAACTAGAGTATCAACTCTATCGAGACAACCCCAACCAGGAAACCCAAACCCACTCTCTAGCATTAACTCCTGGTACTTTAGTATTATTTAATGGTGACAAGCTTTACCATCGGGTGACTCCATTAGGAGAGAACGAAGAGCGTATTGCCCTAACTATGGAGTATGTTACTGATATCCGTATGCATGGACTGAAGCGTTTCGTCTCAAATATGAAAGATGCGATCGCTTATTTCGGTTTTCGTCAAGTGTTTAGCAAAGCAAACGCCCCTGAAGCTCCACCGCTTGCTGCTGATTAGGAATTTTTTAAGTTACGCTAGAATTTGATCGTCCATTGAGGTGATGCAAAGAACCAAACAGCCGTTCTCGGTAGCAGGTTGGTGCGTTGTGTTAGCCATTGAGTCAATGCGATCGCCTACACCATAAATCTGACCATCAATGATAACATCTCCTTCTAGAACGAGCACTTTTTCTCCGGTAGCATGGACGTGATTAGGAAAAACTCCCCTCTCGGTTTTACGGACAAAAGAGGCAGATTCCCGGCGATCCTCGTCTGTTTGCCAGGTTGCTATCTCAATACCATTAGCTCCTTTCATTGGCACCCAAGCTAATTGAGAGGATTGCTGTTTAAGGGCTTCAATTGAATATTCCAGCAGTTGAATTAACTTTGAGGTAGACGAACTCGAATCCTCTGCAATGCGCTCAAAGAGGCGATTTTTGAGATCAGCTGACATGGGTATTGGTATGACGCTGTAGGGAATTGCAGCCACTGTTGCCTCATATTCTCTTACTTGCTGGGCAAAGCCTTCCACCTCAGCAAAAGCTTGATCAGCTTGGGACTGTGCCTCAGCATCTAGGGCATCAAGGGAACACAAAGCAGCCAATTCGTCAATGGTGTCTGGGTTTAGAGGCTTTTCAGAGTATCTCATAGCTTTATCTTAGCGTAGCGGCGATCAAGGATCAGGTACTATCGGCTAGTAATCAATGGACAATTGATAATTGATAATTGATAATTGATAATTGATAATTGATAATTGATAATTGATAATTGATTAATTTGGTCTAAGACCTCTTCGTAAAAGAAGAAATAAAAAAAGATTTTCCTTGATTTCAATCCTCTTCTTTTAAGGAGAGATAACTATCCATTGTCAAGAAAGTGAACTCCTTTATCTCGGCGTCTCCGTGTCTGCTGCATCCCCCCAGCTTCTTCTAAAAGTCCTCTAAGTTTACTCAGTCCTAGTCTAATTCGAGTTTTGACAGTACCTAACTTCATACCAGTACGTTGGGCAATTGCAGCCTGACTGAGTCCTTGAAAGTAAGCCAACTCAATCACCTGACGTTGTTCTTGAGGTAGCTTCACCATTGCTGCTGTAATCATCTCGCGCCTTTCGCTAATCAACAAGTCTTCTTCAGGAGTTTTTAGGGTTTGTGAGGTAACAGTTTTAGCAGTCGCAGTCGCAACTTCAACAACCTTAGACTGTCGCTGCCGTTTTCTGAGTCTATCTAAAGCTCGACTACGAGTCATTAAAAATAACCAGGCATCAACTCGACTCCGGGTTGCATCATAGCAATCGGCATTTTTCCATGCTTGGGAGAACACATCTAACACCACTTCTTCTGCTTCTTCTACCGAACCCAGGATTTTGAACGCTAGAGAATACATCACCCTAGCATAACGGTCGTAGAGTTCCCCTAGAGCTGCTTGCTCACGCTGCCTAATCCTTCCTATTAGGAGGATTTCATCACTTTGTTGTTGCCTACTCATTTCTAAGGGGGTGAGGGAAATTTTGGTTGGAATTTCTAGCGAAGTATCCTTTCAAATCATTAGTTCTCCTTTGTTTCCTCATCTCCCTATCTCCCCATCTCCCTATTTCCCCACCCTTTTTTTCGCAAGGGGTATCAACTGCATCGAAAAAAAATTTTCAACTGACAGATCCATCTTTCAATTTCGAGCGTATACCCCTTCAGATTGACGAAAACCAAAGGCTAAACACTGGAGCAGAGGTGATACCCTGCGCTGACAGATTTGTTTGTGCAATTTTCCCACATCACTTCTACTACTTCAGCATTAGCCAAAACCAACACATATCTATTCTTGAGGAAAAGTAGACAATGATCAAGCCAAAGCAATCTTTCAATTGGTTGAAGCTCGTGTCAAAGCGGGGGGCTTTTCATCTTACCAGCCTGGTTCTGGGAACAGCGCTGATACTGGGCGGAACTGCTCACTACTTACAAGCCTCAGATCATGATGACGGTGAGGTAGATACTAAAGGTCGCAATCTCAATTTGACAGACCTTTATGTTTTTCGCGAGGGAGACCAAAATCCACAGGCATCTACAGATGATTTGGTATTGATTATGAATACCAACCCGCGATCGCTAGCACGGCAGCAGTATTACTTTAGCACCAATGCTCGTTACGAGTTTCATGTCTCCCAAATGAAGGATAAAAACGCGGCTGCTACTGGGAAATCGGATGTTACGCTGCGGTTTGAGTTCACTGCTCCTAATAACAAGCAAGAACAGCAAATGAAGGTGACGGCAATTCGTAATGGTAATGTAGAAACAGCGACTGCCCTCACAACTGCGATCACTGATCAGTCTGCCAATGTGCGCAAGGTGTCTCTCGGTGGTGAAAACTTGACGGTATTTGCCGGTTTACGGGAAGATCCCTTCTTCTTTGATGTGGAGCAGTTTTTCCGGGTTCGTGCTGGTGCAGCAGGTATTGGTCCGGCAGCTAAATTCCGCTCTCCGGAGAAAGCCGTAGACTTTACTAGTGGCTATAACGTCAATACTATTGCCGTGCGGGTTCCTAAGAAATTCTTGCAGGGGCAGAGTAATGCTAAGGTCTTTGATGTGTGGACGACGGTTTCTGTCCCTGGAAAAGATGGTAAATATACGCAGGTAGAACGTTTAGCTCGTCCGGCGATTAATGAAGGGTTAATTCTCAACAACGATTTTTTGAATGCTCTCAATAGCGTTGGGCCAGACTTTGAAGCAGCAGCTCTAGCGGGTCAGAATCCAGCGGCAAAGATTGCTGGACCGATTGTAACTCAGGCCAAGCAAACTTTACTAGCTGTGGGTAATAGTGAAGAACGGGCTAATTCTCTACTAGGGGCGTTTCTACCAGATGTCATGCGCATTGATACCAGCGGTGCTAGTGGCTATGCGAAAGATCTCAATGCCAAGGGTAGTCCGGTGCGAGGGCGAATGCTCGAAGACGATGTGATTGATATTACCCTAAGCGTACTGACGGATGGTGCGATCGCAACTGACAATGTTTCCTATGCAGGTACTCCCGGTAACCCGTCTCAGGGCCATGACCCCCTAGAACCGCAATTCCCTTACTTAGCGTTGCCTAATTAAAAAGAAAGGCAGAAGGCAGAGGGCAGGAGGCAGAAGGAAAGAGGGCAATACTGCTCGGTTAAGAGAAATTATCGGTTAAAAAGCTGGGGGAGCTGAGGGAGCTGAGGGAGCTGGGGAAGAGGGATTAGGGCTTATCCGAGCAGTATTGGGAAAGAGGGTTTAACTTGTTTCTTCCATTCATCGGGGGTGGTGCGCCGCCCGTCGGGCGCTCTCAAGAAACACACTCAGCCGCAAGGGGATTGGGCGAAGCATTTGGACAGGTATACACCGGGTTTATGTGCTTAAATTATCGCCCAAATGCTTCGCCCCTACTGCTCTCCAAAGTGTTTCTTCCATTCAATTGGAGGCGCTCAGTGCTCTTGGGGAGCTCTTGATGAAGTCGAAAAATTTAGTCCATTTTAATGCAATGCCAATGACTCTTGCTCTCAAACGTCGGTTCTTGCAACAGCAACAACAACTTATTCTCGGTGGATGTCTTCTAGTAGGTTTAGCAATCACCACTCAGCTAGTACCAAAGCTAATTGCTTCATCTTCTCTCTACCGCTATCCTTTTGCATCACCCACTGACGTTAATATTACTCGTCAGCTAGAACAAGAAGTGACGTTTTATCAAAGGCGCATTCGTCAGAGTCCTCAGGATGGTCTTAATCAGGCACTCTTAGCAACCGTCTATCTTAAGCTAGCACGAGCCACAGGTGATTCCAACTGGTATCTATTGGCAGAACAAGCAGCTCAACAATCTCTCAACAATCTGCCTTTTAACAATACAGGAGCACTACTTGCTCAAGCAAAAGTTGCAGAAGCTAGGCATGATTTTGACGGAGCGATCGAACTTGTTCAAAAAGTTTTGAGTACCCATCCTCAACACGAAGATGCCTTATCTATTCTAGTGAGTTCTCATCTAGGGAAAGGACAAATTTCTCAAGCTGAGATTGCGGCTCAACAATTAGTTGAGCAAGTCCCGACATTGGGTGCTTATACTCTCAGAGCTTTGGTTAATGTTGCTCAAGGTCAAGATGAAGCTGCAATTCAAGACTTTCAACAAGCCTTGGCGTTAGAAGAACCAGAAGAAGTGGGTAGCTCTGTCTGGACTAGAACCCTACTGGCTCGATTTTATGCTAGCCGAGGTGAGTTGAACGAAGCAAAACAGCTTTATCAAGAAGCATTGCGAATTTTGCCGCGATCGCCTTTAGCACTAACTCAATTAGCTCAACTAGAAACTCGGCTAGGCAACTACCGTAAGGCAGCAAAGCTCTATTCCCAAGTTTTTGTATCCCGCGATTATCCCAATGTTTGGGATCATGTGGCACTGGAAGGTATGGCACAGGTGGAAGTTTTGCGGGGTGATCGAGTAGAAGCGGAAGCTCTCTGGGAGAAGGCAGAGACTCTCTTTCGCCAGCATCAAGATTTGAGTACTTTTGGCCACCGCCGAGAGTTGGCGCGATTGTTGCTCTCGCGAGGAAGGGAGAAGGATTTACCGGAGGCTCTAACTCTGATAGAAGCTGACTTGCAAATGCGTCGTGATGTAGAAACCCTGGATACCTATGCCTGGGTACTGACTCGATTGAACCGTTGGCAAGACGCTCAGGCTGTCTTGAAAGAAGCGATCGCAACTGGTCAACGTAGTGCAGTTATCTTCTACAGAGCAGGAGTGGTTGAACAGCACTTAGGTAATTCTAAGCAGGCAGAGACTTACTTTCAAGAGTCTAAGGCAACTGACCCAAAGTTTTACTTTCAAGAAACAAGGCAGTCTCTATGAAAATTTTTACCACCATGCATGAAAATCCCTCTCTCCGCGTCTCCGCGTCTCCGCGTCCCCGCGTCTCTTTCAAGTCAGAGGGCAGAAGGGAAGAGTAATTCCCAAATGACAAATGACAAATGACAAATGACAAATGAAAAAAGATTTTTATTATCTTCGGCTCTCACTCATTTCCCTGCTTGGAGCCCTATGCTTTGCAGGGGTTCACACACCGATTGTGTCTGCTCACTGGGCTGATCTTACCGTTGCGGACATTATGGTTGAAAATACCACTGCTCAGATGACATTGACTATTCCTACAACTCTTGTGAAATTTGCTGATGAAAATGGCAATGGACAAATTTCAGTGCCTGAATTTAAAACCCATCAAAAAGAGCTTGAAGACGTTTTCCGAGATCGGATTTCTTTCAATAATAATAACAGCGAATCCGCCAAGTTAACCTTAGAAAGAGTACTAGAGAAATCTGCTAGACCGGCTGAAATACCTGAAATGCACAGTACCTTTTTACTGCAATATAGTTGGTCAGGACCTTTACAAAATTTAGCAATTAATTATGACCTTTTCCCTTCAGACACCCACACTCCTCAATGCTTAGCAACAATCTCTCAAGGAGGCACAACTCGTAACTTTGTGTTTACTCCTGAGAGTACAATCTTTACCTTAACGGAAGAATCTCCCTGGCAAGAGCAATTTGCAAGTTTCCTCAAGCTAGGTATTGAGCATATTTTCACTGGCTATGATCATATTTTATTCTTGATTGCCTTACTGTTACCCGGTGGAAAACTCCCTGAGCTGCTTAAGATTATTACAGCTTTTACGATCGCTCATTCCCTAACCCTTTCCTTAGCAGCTCTCAATATCATTACTCTTCCCACTGCTTTAGTAGAAAGTCTCATTGCTTTATCGATCATCTACATTGCTGTTGAAAATCTCTGGCACAAGCAATTTCGGCATCGTGGGTGGATTACATTTATTTTTGGACTAGTTCATGGTTTGGGGTTTGCCAACATTTTGCGGGAACTAACAGGTTCTCAAGGTAATTTGGTTTTGTCCCTCGCTAGCTTCAATCTGGGGGTAGAATTGGGTCAAATTGCGATCGTACTCATCGCTTTTCTTTGGCTCAGAGTACTTCACAAATATACCTGGTTTTTCACTGTTCGTCGTGGTGTTTATTTTTCTATGATTCTCATCGGTACTATCTGGTTTACCGAACGTGCTATTTCGGCTATATAACGTATACAGCGTTTTTCATTTAGATGAGGTACAAAGAGCCTGGTTTTTGGGAATGGGGAATGGGGAATAGGGAATAGGATCTGTATCTCACTAGACTGAGAAATACTTTATCAATTAAAACTGTAGGTTGGGTGGAGCGATAGCGTAACCCAACAGCGGAGTATACTGTGTTGGGTTTCACTTCGTTCCACCCAACCTACTTAGGGCTTGCTGAATAAGTCGATTGATTCTGGTTTTGAAGTAATAAGTAATAAGTAATAAGTAATAAGTAAAGAGTGTACTATCGCTTGCTGCACAACTCAGGGTTGTATCTGCACTCTGTGAACTCTGTGGCTCTGTGGTTCACTTCAAAAAATGCTATTAGCTTATGACAAATAAGTAGACACTCCAGGTCCTAAAGGTATTCCCAAAATCAACCACAAAATAAACAAAATTGACCATCCAAGAAGAAAGACTACTGAATAGGGTAACATCATTGCAATTAACGTTCCCAAACCAAAATTTTTATCATATTTTTGCCCATAAGCCACAATAATAGGAAAATAGGGCAACAGTGGTGTAACCATATTGGTGCTAGAATCCCCAATCCGATAAACCAGTTGAGTCAGCTCAGGAGAATAGTCCAACAACATCAACATCGGTACAAAAACAGGAGCCATAATCGCCCATTTCCCCGAAGCTGAACCAATAAATAGATTAATGAATCCACTCAGAACAATCAAACCCAACAGCAAGAGAATTCCTGTTAATCCCGTCCCTTGCAAGAATTCTGCCCCGGAAATGGCGACAATGAGTCCTAAGTTTGTCCAACTAAAATAGGCAACAAATTGAGCCATAAAAAAGGAAAGTACCAGATAATATCCCATCCCACTCATTGCGGAAGTCATTCCTTGGATGGCATCTTTATCGGTTTTAATGGTTCCCGCTCCTAACCCATAGGCAATACCCAGAATTAAAAACACCAATGTCATGATAAATACGATACCGGTGAGAAAGGGTGAGGGAATAATGGTGAATGTCTCTGGCTGTCGGAGAATTCCCTGAGCCGGTAGAACTAAAGCCATCAAGAGTCCAATTAAGGCAGCCAAGGAATAACCTGCCCATCTTAGTCCTTTTTTTTCCTCTGCTGTCAGTGTTTCCAGGGAAAAGTTCACAGTTTCTGATGGTTGATACGTACCTAATTGAGGTGCAACAATTCTTTCAGTCACCCACCAACCCAAGAAAGTGATAACCAGGGTTGAAACTGCCATAAAATAATAATTGGCGGTGGCATCGACTGTGTAATTACCATCAATTAATTGAGCACCACTTTGAGTGATGCCTGCTAGCAAAGGGTCAAGGGAGTTGACTAGGAAGTTAGCACTAAACCCTCCCGCAACTCCAGCAAAAGCAGCAGCTAATCCAGCGATTGGATGTTTACCAAAAGAGAGAAAAACTAAAGCTGCTAAGGGGGGTAAAATCACATAACCTGCATCTGCTCCTAGGTTGGACATTACACCAATAAACACAATCACAGGAGTAATTAATTGAGCAGGGGCAATTAAAACTCCCTGCCTGAGAATTGCAGCTAACAATCCCGTATATTCAGCTACCCCAAACCCTAAAATTGCGACTAATACAGTCCCTAGTGGAGGAAAGGAGACAAAATTACTCACCGCCTCACTGACAATGCGGCGAATTCCGTCGGGGGTAAGGATAGAAACTGCTTCGATTGTTTCTTTAGTTGCCGGATGAGTGACTGACACCCCCATTCCACTCGCGATCGCACTCACTATAATGATAATGAAACATAGAACGATAAAGATCGTCACAGGATCAGGTAAACGATTGCCGACGTTTTCAACTCTTTGCAGAATCGAGGAAATGAAATTTTTTTTGTGATTATTTACCATAGGTTTAGAGCAGAGATCCGGTGTTAGGTGGTAGGTATTAGGTATTAGGTGTTAGGTGTTAGGTGTTAGGTTTTTCCCAATTTAAAAGTGTATATTTTTCTTAGACAGAAGTTGACAGACACTAAGAACAAACAACAAATAACAAACAACAAATGACAAATAACAAACCAATAAATCTTTTGGAATACGAAGTCATTGCACCACAACATCTATCTCAGATGGCGCTGGATTACTATGCTAGTGGTGCTGGGGATGAGGTAACACTACGGAGTAATCGTACTGCTTTTGAGGCGTTGAAACTTCGTCCTCGGATGTTAGTGGATGTCAGCCAACGGGATTTAAGTACAGAAATTTTGGGAGAGCCTGTTTCCATGCCGATTTTAGTTGCGCCGATGGCTTTCCAATGTCTGGCGCATCCGGAAGGAGAAATTGCAACAGCTAAAGCAGCAGCTGCTTTAGGAACGGTAATGATTTTGAGTACAATGTCCACCAAGAGTTTAGAAGAGGTGGCACAAGTTCCCCAGCATACCAACCAGTGGTTTCAATTGTATATCCATCGCGATCGCGCCTTGACTCGTGCTTTAGTAGAAAGAGCCGAGGCAGCTCGTTTTACTGCTCTGTGCCTGACTGTAGATGCGCCACTTCTAGGATCTCGGGAAAGGGATCGGCGCAATCAGTTTACCTTACCATCAGGGATGGAGTTGGCAAATTTAGCAACAATGGCAGATTTGAAGATTCCCAAAACAGCTGGAGAATCTGGTTTATTGAGTTATTTTGCTCAGCAAATTGATCCAGGAGTAACCTGGCGGGATGTGGAATGGTTGCACTCACTAACATCTCTGCCCATAGTAGTGAAAGGGATTTTACGAGGAGATGATGCCTTGCGAGCGGTGGAATATGGAGCCAAGGCAGTGATTGTATCCAATCATGGAGGTAGACAATTAGATGGAGCGATCGCTACTATTGATGCTTTACCTGAAATTGTGGCAGCGGTGGGAGATAAAGGTCAAGTACTAATTGATGGCGGTATCCGGCGTGGTACTGATATATTGAAGGCTTTAGCTTTGGGAGCAAAAGCGGTTTTGTTAGGACGTCCAGTTTTGTGGGGATTAGCTCTTCAAGGAGAAGCTGGAGTGCATCATGTGTTACAACTTTTGCGGGATGAGTTGGAGCTGGCTATGGGTTTGAGTGGCTGTGCCAGCATACAAGATATTGACTCTAGTTTAGTTAAGTTAAGACGCATTGAAATTGGTTTGTAATATCATGTCAGGCAAATTACCCATAATAAAAATTTCTCCGCGTCTCCGTGCCAGTCTTAATTACGGTGATTAAAGCCGATAACCCATCATATACTATGAGAACCAATTTGTCAATCTGAAAATTTCTTTAAAATTCTTTAAGAAGTAGGCAGTAGACTTCTCTAACAAAGAATCTGTAACGCTTATCCTATCTACATGAAAACTTAACTTCTGGAAATGTCTAACTTAGATCGCTTATTGATTGCATAGTTTAACAACCCTTGCATATTTTAACAAGCCTTGTATATTGATAACGTGGTAATCTTAACTAGACAATATGAGCCAAAGCAGATTTACAGAAACAGAGACTGAGGCATTTTATGATGCCGAGGACAGTCTCTACCGCAGTTTTTGGGACTCAGATGGTAGTCTTCACTGGGGTTATTTTCTGGACTTGGTTCCCACCCGTGTTGAGGAGTTCGTTCCCGCCTGCCAGCGCTGGAATGAATATATGCTAGAAAACAGCCGAATTACAGCCTCCTCTAAGGTTCTAGATCTCGGCTGTGGTAATGGTAATACTGCTATTTGGCTAGCTGAAAAGACAGGATGTGAAATAGTCGGCATCGATTTGAGTAATGTTCGCATTAGTAACGCTATAGAGAAAGCTCGAAACTATCCATCCTTGCGTCTCCAATTTCACAAGGCATCCGCGACTAACCTACCTTTTGAAGAGGGGACTTTTACCCACATTTGGAGCCAGGCAACCCTCTACCATGTTCATGAACGACACTCGGCTTTGAGAGAAATGCATCGGGTTCTTCAAGAAAATGGTATATTCCTCTTTGACGATTTGATAACCCCAACAAAGCAAATCAGTGAACAAGCTCGCAAGTACGTTTACGATCGCCTGCTATTTGAACCAACCTACAGCCACTCAGACTATATCGATGCTTTGAGTCAACTAGGCTTAATGGTATTGCAGTCAAAAGATTTAAGCGAACATCTCCAGAAAAGTTACGAACTACTCTCCCACTTGGCTCAGTCCCAATATCCAGATTTGAGTGCCGCTTACGAGAAAATGTGCGAGGCGATTGCGTCGGGAGAACTAGGGTGGAGCTTCTTTTTGGGGGAAAAAGTCAGCAATCGCCTTTCCTGGATCTATGAAACCAAAGATACCCAAAAGTTGCAGGATAAATATGATGCTTGGTCTCGCATCTATGATACTGAATTAGATCAAGCCTATCGTATCAGTCCAATTCAGTCAGCTCGTGCCTTAGCCAAAATACTGCCAAATAAAGACGCTAGGATTCTAGATGCCGGAGCTGGTACAGGGATGGTAGGAGAGGCTTTGGCAGAATTGGGATATACCAACCTTACTGCAATTGACCTCTCGGAAGAGATGCTAGAAGTTGCTCGGGAAAAGCAAGTTTACCAAACCCTCTATCAAGACAATTTAGAAGCACTAGTCAATTGTTCGACTGCCTCTAGCTTTGATGCTATCATCTCTGTCGGAGTTTTTACTTTTGGTCATGCTCAACCAAAAGCTTTGCTTAATTTGGATACTTTGTTAATATCTGGTGGTTACTTTGTGCTTACCGTGCGTGTAGATTACCACGACAATAACCAAACTTTGCACAAGGTACTAGAAGATCTATCTTGGATTTTAATCAGCCGAGAAGAATTTACTATCTTCGATACAGAATCCATGTATAGTATGGTTTTCCAAAAGAAGTAGTTTTCGATTTATCTAACAAACTCTATTCAGGAGAAAACAGAAGAAATGGGGACAATCAAGCTTATGCACGCCAAGTTGCATCGTGTCCGCGTAACTGAAGCTAACCTCCATTATGTAGGTAGTATTACTATTGACCGAGAACTACTGGAAAAAGTAGGAATCCTACCCCTAGAAGAAGTAGAAATTGTCAACATTGATAATGGGAATCGCTGGTATACTTATGTGCTCCCAGGAGAAGCAGGAAGTGGAGAAATTTGTCCTAATGGTGGCGGTGCGCTGTTGTGCAAGCGTGGAGATACCTTGATTATTTGGGCGAACGAGGATCTGGATCGCTCTGAAGTTTTGCGTAACGGACACCAAGCGCGAGTGTTGATTGCCGACGACAATAATCAAGCTCAGGAAGTTTTCTACCAAACCCTCACTCCTAATGGGGAGACATTGGAATACAACGGTTATGAAACTGCCAACGGCAAACAACCGATTGATTCCAAGTCTTTGGTAGGAGTTTGAAATAAGCTAATGACCAGTAACTTCCATTACTATGAAGTTCCCTTAAAAAGGCTGAACTCAAAAAATGCTCAAGGAGTAGGAGTCGTCTTCACAGAGTTTGAAGATGTGGCAATAGAATTGTGCCAATGGCCTACTCAAGGAAAACGACCTTTGATTGCCAAGGGGGGTTACGGTACCGTTATTGAAGAGGAATTCAGACTTTATTGTCAGGGTTCGACTATGCTTTCTGCTGGTCATCAAAATGCTCGCGGCGGTGTCACAGGTAAGATTGTATCTGACCCAGAGAGGAACTCCAAGTATGTTCTGGTCAATTGGCTGAGTGCTCATCTGGATGCAGGAGAAGCTTTTATTGCTAAAAATGGCGAACCCGGTATATTTCTGTTGGCTCCTCCGAAAGAGGATGTCAAGCCAGAAGATTTTGTAGCCTTTTATTCGGATGGTAGTTGTGGCATATCAATGCATCCTGGGGTATGGCACACCACTCCTCTATCTCTTTCTGAACAGGAAGTAGTCTATAAGAGAAAGCAAGGCAGTATCTATGCAACAATCGATTGTGTTTTAACCAAAGAGCATAATACTTGGTTAAAGATTCCCCTGCATCAACCTGAAGATGGCTAGGAACAACCGCCAGAAGCCCTGCGCTATACCTCGATAGAGGTTAGCGTCGGGAGTATGTCACTAAACTCGAATGGCACTCAATCAACATCTGAGGTGGAGCCAAGGAAAAAAGAAGTGGAAGAGCTTTGTTGAGTAATGAGCATTAGAAGGCAGGGGGCAGTCGAAATGAAAATTTTTTTCACCACCAGGTGATGAAAGTAGACTCTTCCCTGCTCCCTACTCCCTACTTTCAAGTCAGGAGGAACAAGAGTTTTCCTACCTAAAAAGAAATCAGAAACTATTCATATCAAGGGATTCAGACATCCCGTTGTCATTTTTAGTTTCTGAATAGCCCCCAGGGGGTGAGCGAAAAAAGGGTGGGGAGATAGGGAGATGGGGAGATGGGGAGATAGGGAAACAAAGGAGAACTAATAATTTGAGAGGATACTTTGCTATAAATCCCACTTCATATTTCGTTCACCCTCCCCCAGGAGCACTTCGTGCCCCCAATTGAATACAACAAACAATTCTCTTCCCTGTTGCCTGACTCGGAGACTCAGTGTTTATTTAGAGATTAGCTATTCCTATTAGCCATTAGCCATTAGCGCATGAGCGTGTTTCTCGAGAGCGCCCGACGGGCGCGGCGGCATCCGCTATGAAGGGAAGAAACAAGTCAAATCCTCTTCCCTCCTGCCTCCTGGCCTCTGCCTCCTGCCTCCTGCCTTGTTTCTTAAGAGCCCCCATGAGCGCTTCGCACCCCCAATTGAAATTGAGAAACAATTCTCTTCTCTGTTGCCTGACTCGGAGACTCGGTGTTTATTCAGAGATTAGCTATTAGCCATTAGCCATTGGCCATTAGCTTTGAGCATGTTTCTCAAGACTAAATACTTGTTACAAAGATAAGCCACTCTAAATTTCGCTCACCCTCTCAGGTGGTAAATAAAAAAACAAAGGAGTAATATGACAACTCTACTTCGGCAAGTCAAAAGTGCTTTTCGGATCGAATCAGTTGCAACAGTCGATAACGGAGTGCAAATTACTTGGAAAGATGGTCATGAAAGCTTTTACCATAACCTCTGGTTGCGGGATGCTTGCCATTGTCCAGAATGCTTTCAGCAGGATACATTGAGCCTTAACAGTGGAGAAGGGAAAGGACATGACCCCCTGAAAATGCCACTCAAGCCGATAACTGAAAAAGTTAAGTGCGATCGCGAAGGGAATTTAGATATTATTTGGGGTGGGGAAGAACTTGGACATCATAGTGTATTCGATCCCTCTTGGCTACGGGTTCACTGCCAAAAAGACTCTGCTCTCAAACAAAGACGAAAACCTCAACTATGGGATGCATCAGTGTCCATTCATCACTTCGATTACCACGAAGTGATGCAAGACAATGATGCATTATTGCTATGGTTGGAGAAGATGCTGGAATTGGGAGCAGTAATTATTGATAACTTTCCCAAAAATAAAGCAGCTTTTCAAGCACTAATAGAGCGCATCGGACCAATCCAGCAGCGATATCATCCCACACATATCTTTACCTTAGATACAGCTAACAAATTGGCAGGCAATATTCACCACGCCTATCAGTACTTGGAACGTTTACATAATCATACAGATCATGTCTCTTACAACGTTCCTCCTAGACTCCAATTTCTCGGATGTATTGAATACGAAAACTCTGACAATGACAGACAGGGGTATTCCACTTTGGTAGATGGTTTCAAAATTGCCGAAGTGTTAAGGACACAGCAGCCAAAATATTTCGAGCTGCTCACTCAAGAGTATATCCCAACGGGTCGCCGACGGCTGGGTGTAGAAGAAAAAGTATCCAAGAAGGAAAAAGGCACCAAGAAATACCAATGGGAAACTTATCATCGCCAGCACGTCATTAATCTGGATGAAAATGGGGAAGTTTACCAGATTCGTCACCATGAAAATGACAGGGTGCCCCTAGATGTTTCCCCTGATAAAATCGAAGATTTGTATGCCGCCTATCAAGCATTTACGGCATTAGCTGAATCCCCCGAATATATCGCCGAATTTCTCATCGCTCCCGGACAAGTCTTAGTTAACGATAACTGGCGACTGCTCCACGGACGGACAGCTATTTGGAATCCGCGATTACGACGAATTTTACTGGGAGCCTATATGAAACCAGAAACCTTCCGCAGTCGGAGGCGACTGTTGCTAGGTAAGAAAAGTGGGTTACCCAATATGTGGTTAATGGGATGTTCTGATCGCGCTTTAGAAATTTTGGCAGACCGCATGAAAGATTAGAGTCCCCCACGGAAGCAATCGATCTGCAACTGATGAGGTGAAACATTTTGGGGGGCAGTAGGGGCAAAGCATTTGGGCAATAATTTAAGTACATATACTTAACTATACCTATCCAAATGCTTCGCCCAACCCAAGCAGACTCGTTGTGTTTCTTGAGAGTAGATTATCAATGGATAATTGATAATTGATAATTGATAATTGGTTAATTTGGTCTAAGACCTCTTCATTTATGAAGAAAATAAAAAGAAAATATTTTCCTGATTGTCAATCCTCTTCTTTCAAGGAGAGG
>JAAHGL010000062.1 GCA_010692635.1 Symploca sp. SIO2C1
TTTCCAGGTAATCATCAAAAAAGAATCAACTTTTCGGAACCTTTTGTACCTCCATAACGACTTTGATAGTAACAAAGCAACTATGAAGTTTACCTGTTAATGGAGTTAACCATGAAACGCTCAATGAAGTCTGTTTGTGCTCTTTCTGCTTTAGCTGCTACGATGATTGCTCCAGTTTTACTCTCTGCTGGTAGCGCTTCAGCTGAAACCAGAGTAATTGAAGCGAGAACTAGAGGGACTGATGCTAGCTACGTTGGTGGCGGTATCGCAGCAGGTGTTACTAATGGTGGACAAGAGGGAGATGCTGCCAATATTGGAGTCAATATTCAAGGTCGTTTAACTACTCCTCAAGCACCAGTTTCTCTACGTGGTGCTGTGCTAGCTGGTGAGGAAACTACTGCTATTATGCCGATAGTTTCTTATGATGTTGGCATTGCTAAAAACACTAATGTCTATGTTGGTGGTGGCTATTCTTTTGTTGAAGAAGATGGCAAACCTTCACCTCTAGGCAACCGCGATTCTATCGTTTTGACAGCTGGTGCAGAAACAGAATTTGCTCATAATATTGTTGGCTACACTGATGTTAAAGTTGGCCTCAATGCTTACGAAAATAGTCCAGCTGAAGCAGTAAGTCTACAAGCTGGTGTAGGCTATAGTTTCTAACTAATACTAAATCCTGGTCAACCACCTCTGTTTTGAGAAAACCTTAAGCTCATCCCACGACTAAAGTACGTGGGATGCAAGCGTTATTTGTTGTTGGTTGTTAGTTGTTTGTCAAGAAAAACTTTCTAACAAATAACTAACAACCAAGCGGCGGGAAGCCCATTCCTTTAGAGATGGGCTTCCCGCTGCTTTCGGTTAAATTATAGTCGATTGATTAAAGCGATACCCAAGGGCAAATTTAGCGATCGCAAACTGATATAAATTTACAGCACTTTGCACCTTAATGAGGCACATCTTATCTCCTGTCAGCATAATTGCCCATAATAAAAACTTTACTCTATAAGGGTTTCAGCTTTTCCTCTGACGAGAGTCATAAAAGAGGATTAGGCAGTAACTCAAAGTTTAGTACAAGAAAATATGATTTTGTGCATATAGTCCCTATTGCCCCCCCAATTAGCTAATAGAAGGTGCTTTCTCTTTAGGGTTAATTACCATTTTTAAATACATGAAAACTCTTAAATCTCGTAACCTTGGTCTAGCACTAACAAGCTTTGTAGCTCTAGGCTTTGCCACATCCTTACCAACAACAGCAGCGACATTTCGTTCCATCAACGGCTCGGGTAACAACATTGCTAACCCTACATGGGGTGAAGCTGATACCCAGCTGCTTCGCCTCCTTCCACCTGCTTACGAGGATCGCACCTTTGCACCTGCTGGTACAGATAGACCTAGTGCCCGCGCCGTGAGTAATACAGTTTCCAACCAGTCTGTCTCAGTGATCAATTCCCTAGGTGCCAGCGACTGGCTCTGGCAGTGGGGGCAGTTCCTTGATCATGACTTAGATTTAACGGAGCCACATAACCCATCAGAGCCTTTTAATATACCTGTTCCTACAGGTGATCCATTTTTTGATCCATTTAATACAGGGACACAGGAAATCGGCTTGAATCGATCACTCTACGATACAGCTACTGGAACTGGTATAGGTAATCCACGTCAACAACTTAACGAAATTACCTCTTATATAGATGCTTCCAATGTGTACAGCTCAGATCCAGTGCGAGCCAACTTTTTGCGCACTAATGATGGTACTGGAAAGCTAAAAACCAGTGCTGGTAATTTGCTACCCTTCAACACTGCTCTATTGCCCAATGCTCAGGCAGGGGGACCCCTGGATTCTTCTTTGTTTATCGCGGGCGATGTTCGTGCCAATGAACAAATTGGGTTAGCCGCAACACACACCCTTTTTGTGCGGGAGCACAATCGCCTAGCGGAGGAAATTGCTGCTGCTGATCCTATTCTAAGTGGTGAAGAGATCTATCAAAGAGCACGCAAGATCGTCGGTGCTCAAATCCAGGCCATTACCTATAATGAATTCCTGCCACTGCTATTGGGCAATGGTGCTCTGGATGGATACAGTGGCTACGATGATACTGTTAACGCCAGCATCAGCAACGAATTTTCTACTGCTGCTTTCCGTGTTGGTCATACTATGCTCTCTCCAGAGCTTCAACGCATTAACAATGATGGTACTTCTGCTGGCAGCATTGCACTTCAAGATGCTTTCTTCACTACAACTCCGCTTCTTGAGGAAGGTATCGATTCACTACTATTCGGTTTAGCTTCCCAAGAAGCACAAGAGGTTGACACCCTAATTGTCGATGATGTCCGGAACTTCCTCTTCGGCCTTCCAGGTGCAGGCGGTTTTGACCTTGCTTCCCTCAATATCCAACGAGGACGGGATCATGGTCTCTCTAGTTATAACGAAACTCGGATTGGTTTGGGTTTAAGTGCTGTTACTAGTTTTGCTGACATCACTTCTGATGTGTCAGTCCAAGACAAACTCGCGAGTATCTACGATACTGTAGACGATATTGACCTGTGGATTGGAGGACTAGCTGAAAATCACTTTAACGGTGGTATTGTTGGTGAACTCTTCCATACAATCATTGCAGATCAGTTCAGGCGAACTCGTGATGGTGACCGATTTTTTTATCTCAACGATGATCATCTCCTCAGTCTGGCTCCAGATATAGGAAATACTACCCTCTCCGATATTATCCGCCGGAACTCAACCATTACAAATATTCAGGATAATGCCTTTGTTGTTGCCAAAGATGTACCAGAACCATCGACCATGTTTTCGCTATTGGTATTGGGTGCTTTGGGTGTTGGTTCGCAGCTCAAGGGTAAGGTAAAAAGCTCTAGTTAACTCATCCATTGAAGGAATGGGCTTCCCGCCGCTTTCGGTGAACCTTTTCATTGAAGATTTTTCCGAGTTTGAGGGCTAACGTTCTAAAGTAGAGTTGCTCTACTGGAATACTGTGTAAATAGGAAACAGCATTTGCTGGGGCAACTCTACTTTAGTCAAACATTTTTTGATGAAAATCAGGCTATTGGCCAAAACTAAAATCACATTGGGAATTTTTGCTACTGTCCTACTGCCCACCCAACTTGGGTTATGGGCTTCAGTGCAACCAGAAAACTCTCAAAGCACTAGGCAATTATTCAAGTTAGGAGAATGTAAGAACAATAGTACTACTTCGCTCAATGATTGCCGTCTATCCAGTACATTTTTTCCCAGCCAAAAATCTGGTGTAGGAGCGTTCGCGTTTGCCGAGCATGGTGCAACAGCAGCAAACCGTTATCGAAAAGTAGCGTGGGGGAATAATTCATTGGTAAAACCCAAGGTATACAGCTCCAATGCTGACTCTCCTTACGTGGCTACTACTACGCTGACACTCTCTAGTCCTTTAAAAACTAACTCTAGCCGTATCATCGAAGACATTCCTTATGCTCGCCATGGGGATAAAAATTTGTTGCTTGATATTTATCTACCAAAGCAAGTTACTGAACCCGTACCTGTGATTCTTTGGATACACGGCGGTGCATGGAGGAGTGGCAATAAGAAGTTGATGCCTGAGCCTTTTTTGACTAGTCATGGTTACGCGATTGTTAGCATTAACTACCGCTTCACTAGAGAAGCCATCTTTCCCGCTCAAATTCAGGATGTTAAGACGGCAGTGCGCTGGATTCGAGCACATGCTGAAGAATATGGCTTCGATGCTAATCGCATTGGTGCTGCCGGAGCTTCTGCCGGGGGACACCTGGCGGCATTACTGGGTACAACTGCCGATGTAGATCAGTTTGAGGGGAATGCTGATAATACCGAATTTAGTAGTGAGGTGCGAGCGGTGCTCAATTTCTATGGCCCGAGCGACTTGTTAAACCTCAATGACCCAAACTATCCTAGCAAATTTGACCCTAACAGTCCTACGTCACCTGAGAGCATGTTAGTAGGAGGACCTTTGCAGCAAAGACTAACAGAGGCAAGGGCAGCTAGTCCAGTAAATTACGTTACCCAAGATGATAGTCCTTTTTTGATTGTGCATGGCGATCGCGATCAGATAGTACCACTGAGCCAGAGTCTACGTCTGCATAAGGCATTGGAGCAAGCGGGAGTTGAGAGTACTCTTCACGTAGTCAAAGGTGGTGCTCATGGCGGTTTTACCGATAATCCAGACATTCAGAAGTTAGTCTTAACTTTCTTCGACAAGTATTTTAAGTGAAAGAATTAATGAACTTGTAGGTTGGGTGGAACGAAGTGAAACCCAACGGAATATCCGAGGAGTGTTGGGTTACGCTATCGCTTCACCCAACCTACTTAGGGCTTGCTGAATAAGTAACAAGTAACAAGTAAAAAGTAACAAGTAAGAAGGAATGAAGCATTTATGCTCGTGGGTGAGCACTTCCATTCTCCAAGGTTACTCAGGGATTTCCCATGAAAGTGCAAGGTTTTTGTCTCGATGGGCTCAAAAACCTTGCACTTTTTGGGGCAAAGAAATGATTAAAAGCCTTGTCTGGCATGGTTTCCACACTTATTCAGCAAACCCTACTTAGGGTTTGCTGAATAAGTCGTAATTTTCTGGTTTAGAAGTAACATCAACTTCAATGGCGAGATCAGGAGGTGGATCTACAGTTAAATCTAATCTCCTTTTGCCAATCATTAAACGATAATTTTCAATATAAAAACAATTATCTGGCTCGATTCCTGCCACCATATCCCGGCGCTTGAAAGTAGTTGAGCCGTAACATTCCTGTTCGACTTCCAATTCTTCAAGCAAGATTTTCACCATATCACCAATAATTTCTTTATCAAACTCATGTTCTGGCAATGGTATTATAATTTCTAATTGATTTTGATAGTAAGCTACTCTCTTAGCTCTTTTTTCACTGAGTTCTTCTAAAATCTCCTCAAAGTTTGACCAGTTGACATCAGTCAAAATAATCCGCTGTCCTGGAGGAACAGTTAACTGTCTGAGTTGTAATGTTACCATTTTGAAGTTCAGTGTTTATTCAGAGATTAGCTATTAGCCATTAGCTATTAGCCATTAGCCATTAGCCATTATCCATTAGCCATTATCCATTAGCCATTAGCTATTAGCTATTAGCCATTATCCATTAGCCATTAGCTTTTCAATGTTTCTCGATAGTAATCAGTAATTAAAACCTACACTTAAGAGCTGCCTTCATATAGCAAAAGCAGGACGATGTTGACTCCAAGGTTGCAGTGTTTCCAACTGAGCAGCCAGGGAAATTAGAGTTGCTTCTGCAGCCGGACGTCCCACTAGTTGAATCCCCACAGGCACACCATTAGAATCGAAACCAGTAGGAATAGAAATAGCCGGTAAGCCAGCAGCATTAAAGGGGGGACAGGGAGCAATCCAAGTAATAATTTTCTGCAATGTTTCTTCGGGACTTAAATCCGCCCACTCGCCAACACGAATCGCCGGGTGCATGTAAGTTGGCAGCACTAGAACATCAAAGGTATCGAAAAATGCTACGATCTGGCGGCAAACTATTTGCATTTGGCCAACTGCCTGCAAATATTCCCCAGCAGAACCCGCCTGAGTAGCAATCCAGCAATTCATCGGACTCAATGTTTCTGGAGGAATACCTGTTGCTGCTACACCTGCTTGCCAGACTTTAATAAATGGTTCCTCTAAACCACTAAACTCAGGACAACCTGGTTCAAGAATATGGCCCATCTCTTCTAAACGCTGTACTGTTTCTTTTACTCCCTGTGTACAGATTTCTACTGCTTCTCCTCCAATGGAAATGCTAGTAGCAAAGGCAATTCGTAACTGAGAGAGGGCTTGGCGAGTAGAATTGAGAAACGAGATTTTGGGGTCAGGTAACCAATAGGGGTCACCAGTAATATAACCAGACATCACATCCAAGAGGGCAGCCGCATCGGCAACATTACGACCTAAAGTACCATTAGTAGCAATACCACTTTGATGCTCCCCTACTGGGGCGAAGGAGATACGCCCCCGCGCTGGCTTGATGCCTACTAAACCACAACAGAAAGCGGGACCTCGTACTGAACCACCACCATCGGATCCTGGAGCAACGGGACACAAGCCAGCTGCTACTGCCGCTGCTGCACCGCCGCTAGAACCCCCTGGAGTGTAATCTAGGTTCCAGGGATTTCGTGTTGGCGGAAAGCCTGGGGGTTCGGTGTAAGGTAAGGAAGCTAGTTCTGAGGTGGCAGTTTTGCCTAGTAAAATGAATCCAGCCTGCTTGATCCGAGTTACAATCCCATCATCGTAGAAAGGGATCTTGTCTTTCTGGAAAGGTAAACCGTAAGTGAGAGGCATTCCCGCTACGGCATTGAGGTCTTTTATTGCCGTGGGTACACCAAAAAATTGTGGTAATTCTGAAGTATCTTTAGTTTGATTTAGCTGCTTGGTTTTGGCTCGAGCATCTGCTAAAGCTGTTTCAGCGGCAACGGTGAAGAAACTGCCTAGTTGGGAGTCTAACCTTTCGATACGCTCTAGGTAAAGTTGTGTTAACTCTAAGGGTGATATTTGTTTGCTGCGGATAAGTTGTGCTTGTTCTAGAGCAGGGGTAAAGGCTAAGTCAATTTTGTTCATTAGTTTAGGAATTGGGAATAGGGAAGAGTGAAAGTATCTTTGTCGAGGCGGGTAAAGGTAAGATGCTTGCTATTATTTGCTATCTTCGCTGTTCTTAGGGAAGGAACATTCTATCTTAATGCTTAAATTGCTCTCGGGAGGTTCACTGATCAAAAGCCTCTAAAATGCTTACTATCTAATAGTTTTACTCCTTCAAAACCCGCCCTGCTCATGTGCATTGAGGGAACTTAACTGCAAAATCGGTTCAATTTCCTGCCGAAAATCTTGCCAAGCAGACAAAGCTGTAGAGTCAGAAGTAGCTCTCTGTTTAATCAACATTACCCCATCTTGAAAGTCAATCATGCCATAATTACCCTGAGCAAGTATTTGCTCGATCGCACGAATTAGTTGCCGCAATCTTTCACGATCATCATCAAACGCTACCTGATACTGTTGTAGTTGCCACAAATCTGCGATCGCATAATCTACACTAATCTCTTGTCTGGCATCATTAATCAGCCGTAGTGAGGGAAACCCGAGAATTTCCCGACGACTAGACAGATGAGGAACAATATGTGTAGTAGCAGAAACACTTGCTGTTGGTGGAATTTGCTGTAATAAAGAGCGAATTTGTCCAGCATGTTCCCACTGACGAGGTACGGAGACGTATACTAAAGGGTCGATGGAAGTAGGGAAAAGAAAAGACCAAGCGCGATGGGGATTGGAAGTAAAGGTAAACACCAGCGATAGACTGAGGCAAAATATCCAAAAGCGCCGGAATCCCGGTTTAATATCAAATCTTCTTTTAAAACCCTCTTTATCATTCCAAGATTTTTCTTCCCTACTCTCCATCTCCCCATCTCCCCATCTCCCCATCTCCCCATCTCCCTTGTTTCCTGCTCCCTTAATCAAAACCTGAGGATGCTGGGACCACCAGATGATTGCACCGTAAAATATACCTGGAACTACATTAATCGCAAAACGCATATTAACCGACAAAGCCCAAAAATCCTGCCGCATCAAAGCTGTAAGTAAGGGAAATGCTGCTACCATCCAGGCAGTTGGAGAAATTGCTGGTACAAAAGCTAAAGGTAACCAATAAGCGAGTAAATATTGCACTGTGCGTCCGAAAGGAGTAAAAATCTCCTTAATAAGTCGCCAGGGATTGCTGAGAAGTGCCCAAATTACATCTAAAGTAGAAGCTTGATTACCTTCCACATAGCCACCAAACTGCTCGATCATAAATCGGCGGGAAATATCTTCAGAAAATAGAGGCATAATCAAGTTAGTCAGCGCCAGCATATAGCCAAAGCTGAGGGTACAAACTATCAAGCCAAGACGGGGATAGCGCCGACTTAACACCAAATAGAACCCCACACTAAATAGGAGAATTCCTGAATCTTCCCTTACTCCTAGCAACAAAACGGCTAAGCCAGCAAACAACCACCACCAGCGTTTTTCTAGAGCTAGTAGCAAGCCAAACATATATAAAGGTAGTTGGCAGGAGTCATGGAAGTTAGCTAAAGTTGGTCCGATGACTACATTGGCAGCATAGAAACTTACTGTAATCAGGGTTGATAACTGAGGACTAAGGTAAACTCTCGCCAAAGCATAAAGAACCAACCCCCCAGCCGTCATCAGTGCTGCTTGCAAGACTAACAAGGTAGCAGATGAGTGAAATAGAGCATAGATAGGTAACCAGAGCAACAAAGCCGGGGTAAAGTGCTGTCCCAAGCGATGGTAAAATACCGTCGGTAGATTGCCATCATGGAGTACAGCAGAAGAAAGGTTAGAAGAAAGGGAACTCTGAAAGAATCTGCCGTGGATACCGTTCCAAAAAACCTGATTAAAAATGCCTTGATCGAAGGAACTATAAGAGTGATAAAAGCTATAGAACCGATGTAGCATGAACCCTGAGGTCAAAACAAAAAAAATGACCGCAGCTGCGATCGCGCTTTTAGTAATTTCAATTTCTAGTTTTTTCTTCATCTCTACATTTTATAGCGTTTCTCATACTTGTGAGGTACATTTGTTATTGGTTTTTGGGAATGGGGAATGGGGAATAGGGAATAGGAGATGTACCTCACGGATGCAATAGCTGCACGGATGCAATACCTGCTATATACCTAATACCTAACACCTAACACCTAACACCTAATACCTAACACCTACCACCTAACACCTATGCAGCAAACAAATCAAGATCATAAGCAAGTTTACATATCAAAAGTAGAACTGAGTTGTGGTTTACAATTAGCTCTACCACCTTATGCAGAAATTGATCATCTTTATCGAGAAATTATAGTTGAAGATTCCTATCGTCTATATCCTCAAAGTAAGTGGACAGAGTCTTGGGATGGGCAAGTAACGGTAATTGACATTGGAGCTCATGCAGGACTACTTTCTTGCTTAGTAGCCCATTTATTCCCGAAAAGTAAAGTATTAGCCTTTGAAGCTCACCCAACTAATCATAAGTTTCTTGAAGAGAATATTAAAGTCAATCAATTGGAGCAACAAGTAACTGCCTATCATCTAGCTTTGGCAGGAGAAGCAGGTACTCGTAAGATATTTTCAGCACCAACTCCAGAGTGTCATAGTACCATCATGCCAGAAGGAGAGTTTTACCAAGATAGACTTACTATGTCAGGGGAAGTACGGTGCATTTCTCTAAATGAAGCTTTTAGCTTAGTTCCTGACGAAAGCTATATAGATTTATTAAAAATTGATTGCGAAGGAGCCGAAGGAGAAATGTTTGATTCCGCCTCTGATGCAACCTTTGACAGAATCAAGAGAATTGCTATGGAATATCATGAGGATATTAGTATTCTTTCTCCCCAAGATTTAATATATCTGTTTAAACAAAAGGGCTTTCAAACGGAAATTATCCCCAGCAAAGACTGGCAGTATAGAGGCATGATTTACGCTTGTAAGTAGGGGTTACTTACCTGACTTGGAGACTCGGTGTTGATTCAGAGATTAGCTATTAACCATTAGCCATTAGCCATTAGCCATTAGCCATTAGCCATTAACCATTAACCATTAGCCATTAGCCATTAGCCATTAGCCATTAGCCATTAACCATTAACCATTAGCCATTAACCATTAGCCATTAGCCATTAGCCATTAGCTTTGAGCGTGTTTCTCAAGAGTTATACCAATACCAAAAAAGTCGTGTCATACTTAAACTAGATACTCAAAGTTAAAAAATACCATGACTGGAGTTGCGAAGCTAAACGTTATTGAATCTCGTCAAAGATTATTGGAGTTGATGAATCAGCAAAAAACTGCTTTAGGCTTTGCTAAGGTTCAAAGTCTATATCTCTGGAAAATTGGTGCTGTAGAAACTGTAAGACATTTAGCTGTTATTGTCGGTAGAACAGAGAGAACAATTTATCGTTGGTTAGAAATTTATCGCCAGCAAGGAATTGAAGAGCTACTTAAAGAAAAACCAAAGACAGGAAGACCAAAAAAAATAGCAATAGAGGAGACTGCTCAATTAAAACAAGAAATAAAAGAACCACCAGAATTATCAATGTCTTTACTTTCCGGTTGGGACAAGACAAGTTAAGCTCATCCCCGGTGCTGTCTTCCGGGGGATGCAAGTGTTAGCAAGTTAAGGTAAAATATCGTTCTCAAGGGAGTAGGGAGTAGAGAAGAGGAAAAATCAATTTTTCGGTCACCCTATGAAGCACGATACAATGCTTTCGGCTGCATCGAATAGAACATTGCTTCGGTGCAGCTAAATTTGCTTAGTGCCTTTAACTAGTAAAGAATGCAAACGCAAGACAGGATTACCACAGAATCTACCATCGCAGATGCGATCGCTAACTCTCAGAACTATCTGCTCAACCTACAATATCCAGAGGGCTACTGGTGGGCAGAACTGGAGTCTAATGTTACCATCACCTCTGAAGTAGTGCTGCTCCATAAAATTTGGGGTACAGATCAAGAAAGGCCCTTGCAGAAAGTGGAAGCTTATCTGCGTAGTCAACAGCGGGAGCATGGAGGTTGGGAGCTCTGCTACGGGGATGGTGGGGAGATAAGTACTTCTGTGGAAGCCTACATGGCACTCAAATTACTAGGTGTGCCAGCAACAGATCCTGCAATGCTCAGAGCTAGGAAATTTATCCTAGAACGAGGGGGTATCAGTAAGACGAGAATTTTTACTAAGTTTCATTTAGCCTTAATTGGTTGCTATGACTGGCGTGGTGTTCCTTCGATTCCCCCCTGGGTGATGTTGTTACCAGAGAATTTTCTGTTCAGCATCTACGAAATGTCGAGTTGGGCGCGGGGAAGTACGGTTCCTCTGTTAATTGTTTTTGATCACAAGCCTGTCTATCAAACGAATCCTGCTATTACCTTAGACGAACTTTATACTGAGGGAGCTGATAATGTCCGGTTTGAATTACCCCGCAATGGGGATTGGACTGACTTGTTTGTTGTCCTCGATGATGCCTTTAAATTAGCAGAAAACTTGAATCTTGTACCCCTCCGGGAAGCTGGACTTGAAGCGGCTGAGCGCTGGGTATTGGAACGGCAAGAAGTTACCGGAGACTGGGGTGGTATTATTCCGGCGATGCTCAACTCCCTGTTAGCATTGCGTTCCCTAAACTATGATGTAGCAGATCCTATTGTTGTTAGGGGACTCGAAGCAGTAGATCATTTTGCTATTGAAACTGCTGACACCTATCTCACTCAACCCTGTATTTCCCCTGTTTGGGATACGGCTTGGGTAATGCGAGCTTTAGTAGATTCTGGCATTGCTCCTAATCACCCTGCTTTAGTTAGAGCTGGGGAATGGTTGCTGAGTAAGCAAATTCTCGATTACGGCGATTGGGCGGTGAAGAATCCGCAGGGGAAGCCTGGAGCTTGGGCATTTGAGTTTGAAAATCGCTTCTATCCAGACTTAGATGATTCTGCGGTTGTGGTGATGGCTCTGGATGCAGTACAACTGCCTAAGGAAAATTATAAGCAAGCAGCGATCGCTCGTGCAGTAGCTTGGATGGCTTCCATGCAATGCCAAGAGGGTGGTTGGGCAGCTTTTGATATTAACAACAATTCAGACTGGCTCAACTATTTGCCCTATGCAGATCTTAAAGCCATGATTGACCCCAATACCGCTGATGTCACTGCTCGTGTATTGGAAATGCTGGGTTCCTGTAACTTGTCTATGGAGCAAGGTAAAGTAGACCAAGCGATCGCTTATTTGATTAAAGAACAAGAAACCGATGGTAGTTGGTTTGGTCGTTGGGGAGTTAACTATATCTATGGTACTAGTGGTGCTCTTTCTGCTTTATCGGTAATTGCTCCCCAAAAACACCGCCTCAATATTGAGCGGGGAGCAGCCTGGCTAGTTGGCTGCCAAAATGCTGATGGAGGCTGGGGAGAAACTTGTCGCAGTTATAATGATCCGGCTCTGAAAGGACAAGGAGATAGTACTGCCTCTCAAACTGCTTGGGCTTTAATTGGTTTAATGGCAGCAGGAAAAGCGATCGATAACTGGGAAACAGAAGCTATCACAAAAGGTATTAACTACTTAGTCACAACTCAGCTTGCAGATGGTAGCTGGAATGAAGACTATTTTACCGGAACGGGTTTTCCTTGTCATTTCTATTTGAAGTACCACTTTTATCAACAATACTTTCCGTTGATCGCTTTGGGTCATTATCAATTGATAATTGATAATTGATAATTGGGTTTAGGAAAGCCCCCTAATGAATGAGTGAGCGAAAAAAGGTGTGGGAGAGCTTTTTTGAGTAATGAGTAATGAGTAATGAGTAATGAGTGAAGAAACTTTTGCCAAATCCTCTTTCCTTCTACCTCCTCCCTCGCCTCCTGCCTCCTGCCTCATGTTTCTTCAGAGACACTGAGGTCTGTGTTTCGAGCAATTTTTGCAGGATATGTTGCTATAATTGGAGGTGCGTCGATTTGGAGGCTGAAACCCTTACTGGGTAAGGCTCCCTGAACGAACTCTTCCCAATCGCTGGGAAAACTAATTATCGATAGTAGCGTGACACGACTAAAAATGTAGGTTGGGTGGAACGAAGTGAAACCCAACGGAATATGCTCCGATGTTGGGTTACGCTATCGCTACACCCAACCTACCTATTCCACAGTAAAAATAATAGGCTAGGTCAGACAAAAGCGATCGCTCAGTCTTCATCATTTTCTGCAAATAGCGCTTCCAGATCACAGTAGCCACCATTGGTGTCAACTTAAGCTAGAGATAGCCAGCTGGTTGAATTCCATGATCCGCCTTGGATTCAAATCGAACGCCAGGAAATGGAACAATATCTATGAGTTGGTAATTTTTTGAATCTGCTCCATGTTTAAAATGCAAAGTCTCAAGGGGTGACAATTTATGACAAAGCAATCTATCGGTATTAAAACGTTTTCCCTAATGTTAACCTTGGGATTAGTGATGAGTATCAGCACTATGGTGAGGGCTGGTTTGAAGCGGAATTTATCCGAGCAAGACAATCGGAGACTTGCAGAAAGTTTAGTCGCGGGTCACAAGAACCTAGAATTCAAACGGTGGAGAAGCCGGGAAATTCGACAGAGACCGAAAGGACAAATGAGGTGTGGCGATAAAATTAGGTTAACACCTTTATTACCTCAATTACGTACAAGTGAGGTCATTCCGGTTGAGTTGACTGTAGAAGCAAATCCAACACTCTTAATTCATATGGGTGAAACTTCTTACCCCGTAGTGGAAGCCTTGTTTAAACTATATGATGAAGAAAATCGTAGAGTCATTTATGAAAAAAACATTTCTCTGAAAGATAAAATTCAGGGAATTATTAGTATTAGTCTCCCAGAAACTGCTCTAATTGATGCCGATGCAGAGCAGGATTTGTTAGAAGTGGACAAAACATATAAATGGTATTTGATAATATACCCCGATCCCCAGGATCCAAGTGCTCGTGCTTCTACAGCAGGAGTGGTGAAGCGAATTGCCAAAGAAGAGAGTCTGGTGCAGGAATTAGCAAAAACTCCAGAACTTGATCACCCAAAAGTCTATGCAGATTATGGAATTTGGATAGAAACGGTGAGTTCGCTGGCGAAATTGCGGGAACGTTATCCGAATAATCCTCAACTTGAAGATGATTGGAGATATCTTTTAGAATCTGTAGGTCTGGATAAGCTAATTTCTGAGCATCCTGTTAATAGGCGTAGGTTGGGTTGAGCAACGAAACCCAACGAAATGTGCTCCGATGTTGGGTTACGCTATCGCTACACCCAACCTACCTATTCCACAGTAAAAATAATAAGCTAGGTCACACAAAAGCGATCGCTCAGTCTTCATCATTTTCTGCAAATAGCGCTTCGAGATCACGGTAGCCACCCACCACCCGCATCACCTCGATTCCCCCTGAAGTAAAACGATAAAATATCAGGTAATTCTCTAATGGTACACTTCGCAAGCCAGGATACAATTCATCTCGCCTGCGTCCTATTTGAGGGAACTTGACCAAAAGTTGTAATTTCAGGTTGATCTTCTCTAGAATTTGCTCTGCCTTCTCAACACTTACCTTCTCAGCAATATAGTCCATAATACTCTCGATGTCTCTGCTTGCTGTTGGTGTGATTGTGCAAAAATTACTCATTGCTCACCCTGAACACGGCGCTGTCGTAATTTCTCTTGCAGCCGAGTTATTACTGTTTCCACCTCCAATAATTCCCCTCGTTCAGCTTCCTCAACCCCAACCATAATTTCACGGCGTAATTCTGCAAATCGTCCTTGATAAAGCCGTTCTCGTTCCTCTAATAACTTAATACCTGCCAAGAACACCTCATCAACAGAGGCATACTTGCCGCTAGCAACCTGACTTTGGATAAACTGCTCGAGTTCTGGTGGCAATGTAACTGGCATCCTACAGTCACCTCCTCTCTTAACATGCTTTTATTTTAAGCTAAGTGTGATCGCCTACTGCTAAAATGCTTTCATAGACAGAAAAAGTAGAAATTTTCACGCTTTCCAGCTTTCGGACACTGATAAAACATGCCACAGATACCAAAGTCTCTTTAAACCAAATTAAACAATGAATACAGCGTTTTTCATTGAGATGAGGTACAAAGAGGCTGGTTTTTGGGAATGGGGAATGGGGAATAGGGAATAGGATCTGTAGCTCACTAGACTGAGAAATGCTGTAATTAATAATTGATAATTATTCATTGGTAATTTTTTGAATCTGCTCCATGCCAAAGTAAGGCTATCACTACAGAACTCTAGCAAGCGATGTGAGTCATTTCATTGAGGGTGAAATCTTCAATAGCTCCCTCAGTTGCAGCCATATAGTCCTTGATATGCTGGTTGCTCATATGCGCCTGCCAAAGTTCACGAGATTCCCAGTTTTCGTAGAACAGGAAATGAGCAGGATTTTTATTGTCCTGATGTAAATCGTATTGTAGGCAGCCCTCTTCAGCACGTGTAATATCGATGAGCTTTTCCAGCTCTGCTTTTACAAGCTCGATCTTATCTGATTTGGCTTTAATATTAGCAACAATAGTTAGTTTTGACATAATTTTCTCCTTGTTTTTAGGTTGTTCAAGATTACTCATCACTCATCACTCATTACTCATCACTCATTACTTATCACTCATTACTCATTACTCATTATTCATTACCCATAGCCTGACCCGCTAACCAAGCAGTTGTCCAAGCACTTTGAAAATTAAATCCACCAGTAACTCCATCAATATCCAGGATTTCTCCGGCAAAGTAAAGACCAGGACAACTACGACTTGCCATAGTCTTAAAATTGATGTCTTTGAGACTGATACCACCACAGGTAACAAATTCTTCCTTGAATACTCCCTTACCTTTAATTAGGTAAGAACCTTGAGTGAGTTCTTGAACAAGTTGGTTAAGGGCTTTTTTGGATAACTCTGCCCAGCGATGATCTTCTCCAATGTTTACATTAGTAATCAGACTATGCCACAGCCGCTTGGGGATAGGGACAGGACAACTTTTCGCAATTAGGCGTCGGGCTAACTGAGATTTGACTACTAATAATAGTTGGCGCAGGCTTTCGGAGTTGTACTGGGGAAGCCAATTAATTAGTAACGGTGTTTGATAGTTTTGTTCTTGTAGGAATCTAGCACCCCAAGCGGAAAGCTTCAATACCGCAGGGCCACTCATACCCCAATGGGTGATTAGTAAAGGTCCTGTTTGCTCCTGCAAAGTTTTGCCAGCACCCGGTAATCGCAGGCAAACATTATTAACACTTATCCCCGCTAAATTCTGCAAACGGGGATCTGGGATATTAAAAGTAAATAGGGAAGGAACAGGGGGTTCGAGCTGATGACCTAAATCTTTTACCCAACGGTAGCCTTGAGGGTTACTGCCTGTAGCAATAAGAAGGCGATCGCATTCTATTATCTCACCATACTTTAAGCCAATCTCAAATCTTCTCTTTGGTTTTCCTCCTTGCTCCGGGGAAAATTCTTGAATCAATTGAACTGACTTTGCTGGAGTACTAGTGCGAATCTTTACTCCTGCCTCTTTAGCTGCCTGCAATAAACAATCAACAATCGTTTCCGAACTATCAGTTACCGGAAACATCCGCCCATCTGCCTCAGTTTTTAGTTGAACCCCTCGCGACTCAAACCAAGCTACGGTATCTCTTGGTTGAAACCGGCTAAAAGCTCCTCGTAGTGCCTTACTACCCCTAGGGTAAGCTTGTACTAACAAGGCAGGATCAAAGCAGGCATGAGTAACATTGCAGCGCCCACCACCAGAGATACGAACCTTGGCTAATGGCTGACGCCCTGCTTCTAGTAAAGTGACTTGGGTATGAGGATGAGCAGTAGCACAGGCAACTGCCCCAAAAAAACCGGCAGCACCGCCACCGATTACCACAATTTGTAGATGGTGCAAAATTAAGAAACTATCAAAAACAAAAACTAACTATTGAGCTCAATCTTCTAGTTCAAAGTCTTCCTTGGTTACACCACACACAGGACAACACCAGTCGTCCGGTATATCTTCAAAAGGTGTTCCAGGCTTGATGCCGCTATCTGGATCACCTTCTTCTGGATCATATACGTAGCCGCAAACAGTGCACACGTATTTTTTCATCTTGGCTCTCCTGTTAACTGTTGCGCCTAACATTATCCTCTAATATGTCTCAATACTCCTCAGTTAACGAAGGAATTGCTCGAAAAAACACGGTAGCTGGAGAGTGTGGGGAGATGGGAGAGCTGGGGAACATAAGGAGACAAAGAGACAAAGGAGAAATTCCCAATTAGCAATTAGCAATTAGCAATTCCCAATTCCCAATTCCCAATTCCCAATTCCCAAAACAATTATTTTTGTTTTGCCAAGAATCGTGCAGCTACTACACCACCAAGAAAACCAAATAAATGTCCTTCCCAAGAAATTCCTGGTTGAGTTGGTAAAACCCCCCAAATCAAACAACCATAAAAGGAACCAACCAGCAAAGAAAGAAAAATTGAGCGGAAGTTGCGCTCAAAGAAGCCTCGTGTTAAGAGAAAACCTAGGTAGCCGAAGATAACACCACTTGCACCAATATGAACACCAGGAGATCCTAATAACCAGACTCCAAGCCCACTGACTAACATGACGATTGGGGTAACAATAAAAAATTCGCTGGTTTTTTGCAACATGACAAACCAGCCCAAGCTCAGGAAGGGTATAGTGTTAGAAATCAGATGAGGAAAACCACTGTGGAGGAAGGGAATAAACAGAATACCCCGCAACCCAATCATCTCCCGTGGAATGATACCGTAGAAGTTTAGTCCCTGTCTGAAAACAAACACATCTACAATCTCTAGAACCCACATCAGGGCAACAAAACCACCTAAGATTGTGAACTGGGTTTTTAATTCACGGGTAAGGGACTTGCCTTGCTGGTTGCTCATGGTTTTATTCTGGAATCATATCTTTTTGGCTATTTCCAGATTAGCAATTTACGTCAGTGGTCTCCCAGCTTAACCGTAAGAGAGAAAATCAACTTTGGGTACTAAGGGGTCTTGGACAATACCGACTCCAGTATATCCCCAGCGTTGGAGCAAGTTCTTTAATTGACTACCAACAACTGTTTCTACAGCAAACCGATCAGCAACATCAGCACCATGGGTATTAAGATAACTCAGAGCATCATAGCGTTCATGAAACATTAACAGATATCCTGCCCCACCTTGCGATGTGTCAGCATGAGGTTGAGCAGCAAGATACTGCCCATCAGCTCTAGAAAGAATTAGGTAATAGATTTGAGAGAACATTACTAATTGTTAATTTCAATTCTAAAGGTGTGAGAGCGGGTGGCTGCCAGATCCTCCAAATTAGACGTTGGGTGTTAAGCATATGATGATTATCTGTAGGATAGTAATTTACTTCCGTTTTTTGATAAATTTCATCTCCCCTTGGAAGTCTCCTTCAGATTCAACACCAACTGGAATCCAACCGAGGTGGAGATAAAAACCGTAGGCTCTTAAATTAGGATTGTTGCCTGTTACTAACCAAATCTCTTCAATCTCCTTTGACCAAAACCACTCTTCGGCAGCTTGCATTAATATACGACCTACTCCTCGATTTTCAAAAGAGGGAAGGATGAATATACCGAAAATGGTTTTTTCTGTAGCATTGGCAATGGCAAAGCCGACAGGTTGAGTATCAATCTCAGCAATCCAAGCACAACAATCGGTTTCTAGCATCTGAGCAACTGAATTGGGGGTGATGCCAAGTTCAGCAATTTCTGCACGGGATTGATGGTTTTCCCTGACGCTGGTTCTAATCTCAAACAGGGTTTCTATGTCTTCCTTTTGGGCAACTCGGATATTCATGATGCTGTTGGCAAAATATTTCGTAATATAGCAAAACTTTTTCCAATCTCCCCTTGGTAAGGCAATATTTAATAAATAAAAATTACGCTAAACCTAATTTCCATTGTCTAAAAGTTAACATGACAATATAACTTGGGGAAAGGAAACCAGCTGTGAAATTCTTACATGGACAGGGAGAAGTAATTACTGAGCGCTACCAAATAGTAACCCTATTAGGTCAAGGGGGAATGGGAAGTACCTATGCAGCTGTCGATTTAACAAATAATCAAAGAGTTGCCATTAAAGTTGTCTCCCTACAAGCAGCACGGGATTGGAAAACCCTGGAGTTATTTGAACGAGAAGCCCAAGTTTTAGCAACTCTCAATCATCCCTTTATTCCCAAGTATCTGGACTATTTCCAAGTTAATGCAGACAAAGATAGTGATAATTCAGATTGCCGCTTTTATTTAGTACAGGAGTTAGTCGAAGGGGAATCCTTAGCAACTTTAGTAGAAAGGGGATGGCAACCCAAAGAGGCGGAAGTGAAAGCAATAGCACTTCAAGTTTTAGAAATTTTAGTCTATTTACATACCCTTGTGCCGCCGATTATTCATCGAGATATCAAGCCGCAAAATCTGATTCGTCGTGAGGATGGCAAAGTTTATTTAGTCGATTTCGGCACAGTACAACATATCGTGCGCAATCCCCAAAGTTTTGTGAGTACTTTTGTTGGTTCTGTCGGCTATATGCCACCGGAACAGTTGCGGGGGCAAACTGTTTTTGCCTCTGATTTATATAGCTTGGGAGCAACTTTACTGTTTCTGCTGACGGGTCAATCTCCGGAAACATTACCTCAAAAAATGCTGAAGGTTGATTTTCGTCAGGTAATTAAGTTATCGGATAGATTTGCTCATTGGTTAGATCAATTAATTGCACCTGTGATTGAAGAGCGCTTTCAATCTGCTAAAACGGCATTTTTTCAACTTAAGGGTAAAATACAATTTAATTCACAAAAAAATACAACAATAGAAGAAACTAAAAACATTAAATATTTTCGTAACCCTAGAATAAAAGTAGAGAAAAGATATGACAATTTAGTTATTAAAGTTGATGGAAGAAAAAGGGAAACATTAACATTTTTGTTTATGTTTTTAATGCCAATAATTGTATTTTTGATTGGTATAATAAAGTCTACTTTTATTGGCAATTGGAATGGAGTTCTTTCAAGTTTAGTGATAATATTGCTCTGGTTGCCTATTTTGTCACTCGCTAATTGCTTTAGTAAAGAAACCTACTTAGAAATTAATTCAGAAACATTTACAATCAAGCATAGTTATTTAGTTACAGGGACTCATCAAGTGCAAGGAAGAACTGAAGACATTGCAGAAATTTCACAGAAGGGAACTAAATGCATTCTTTGGGAAGGGATAAAATCTCATTATTTTATTGATGATAAAGTAGAAGGTTCTAGATTTTATGATCTTCATTCAGAAGATATTAAATCGTTAGTTGCACAAATTTCAAATTTTCTCAAAGAATCATAGTATTTTTCATAAAACATTTATCAAATAACTCTATAAGAAACCAGATATGAAATTATTACATGGACAAGGAGAAGTCATTGCCAAACGCTACCAAATTGTCACCCTATTAGGAGAGGGAGGAATGGCTAGTACCTACGCAGCTCTTGATTTAAATACTAATGAAAGAGTTGCTATCAAAGTTGTTTCTCTAAGAGAAGCGATAAATTGGAAGACTCTAGAATTATTTGAACGAGAAGCTGAAGTTTTAGCCACTCTCAATCATCCCTTTATTCCTAATTACTTAGACTATTTTCAACTTGATGTAGAAGATGATACTACTAATTCAGATTGCCGTTTTTATTTAGTACAGGAATTAGTAGAAGGAGAATCATTAGCCACTTTAGTTAAAAGGGGATGGCATACAACTGAAACGGAAGTTCAGGATATCGCTAGACAAGTTCTAGAAATACTGACTTATATTCATCAACTCAATCCACCTATTATTCATCGAGATATTAAACCGCAAAATATTATCCGTAGGATGGATGGCAAAGTTTATCTAGTAGATTTTGGAGCAGTGCAAGCGGTTTATAACCAAACCATGGGTGGTAGTAAAACTTTGGTGGGAACTTTTGGTTATATGTCTGTTGAACAATTTCAGGGAAAAGTTCACTGTGCTTCTGATTTGTATAGTTTGGGTTGTACCTTAATTTTTCTGCTTACCCATCGCTCTCCTGCTGATTTACCTCAGAAGCAGATGAAAATTGATTTTCGTGGAAAGCTCAATATTTCCAATCGTTTTGCTACTTGGCTAGAGAGAATGAGTGAGCCGATGTTAGAAAAACGTTTCCAATCCGCGAAAAAAGCTCTGCAACAACTACAACAACCAAATTTAGCACCAGGAATACGCAAACCGAAAGGAACTCATATTGAACTCACTCAAACTGCTACAAAGCTTACCATTAAAATCCCTCATTATCACCACAGAAAAGAATGTAAATTATTCGTCATTAGTTTATTTAATATTCGTTTTTTTCGCTTATTTTTTGTAATTATGCTGTTTATACTTTCTGTTTTTAATTGGTTAATTTTTGGTTTATTTGTTCAAGGTCTAATCGTATTAGAGTTACTTTTTCAAATTAGAAAATTGAGCATCTTTTTGAGCAGATCCTTTGAACTAGAAATAAAACCACATGTTTTTAATATTTACATCAAAGGTTGTTTAAATAATCGTCAAATTCAAGGTAATCCTAGAGATTTAAAAGTCATCAATGATACTAATTTCGTTTGTTCACTTCAATATAAAAAAGAACGATTTAAATTTGATCCTATGAACGATTCTTTGAAAGAAATTGAACACAGATGGATGCATCAAGAAATTATCAATTTTTTAAAAACATGGGATTTATTTTAATCTAATGCTTGGCTAGTGCCGCTGCGCGGAATTTAGAATTTAGAATTTAGAATTTAGAATGCTTATAGAGTAAGGATTCTAACAATCTTAAACTGGTCAGTTACTTTTGCCCCGCTGCACTAGGCAGGTAAAGACTTATGATTGTTGTTATGAGCCAAGCCATTCAAAATTTTCTTTTACTACGTCGTCAGGTTACTGTAAAGGTTGAGATCTCGATCGCATTAGCCAAAAGTAACTTAGCAACAGCACTATCCCAAGAAATTGTCCTCACAGGGGAATTTCAGCTTACTCGCCGCTACTGGGGTTATCTGAGGGATAACCATCTTACCCTCTATGGTCCTAAAGCTAACCGTCAATTTTGTTTTCTGGTAAAAGGAAACTTGGGTGATGCAGGTTCTCAAACTCTGCTCAATGGCAAGATGCACCTCAAATCTGGGGACTTTTACCAGTTATGCTGTACGGTAGTAACTATTTTTGTGGTTTTGTTATTCATGTTTCGGTGGAGCGGCATTATCTTAATGCCAGTATTTGTCGGATTTATCTACGGGATGGTGCAGTGGCATTTCCAGTGGTTTGCCAAAGAAATCACCCAATTATTAACTGACTTGATGGTAGGGGAGTGTGCGGAGACGTCGAGACAAGGGAGATGAAAGGGAAGCATCCCATTTAGTATTAGGCGTGTCACGGCACTAGTCAATACAGATTAATCTTGAACGTGACTATTACATCAACCTGAGGATGTACTCAAATGAGCGACAAACCAATTTTATCCATTGTTACTCCTACTAGAGGAAACTTTACTAACTATTGGTTTGAGCAACTTATTGCTGTTAAAGGGGATATTGAATTTATCTTGGTTTATCCACCCGGAGTATCTAAACACCCAATTGTCGATCCTCGATTTAAGGTAATCACTAGCCAATTTAAGGGATTAGTAGTGCAGCGTTCTACAGGACTATTGAGTGCTTCTGGATTATATACCCTAACCCTTGATGATGATGATTATGTGCATCCCGATGTTCTTCAACTAGTGTGTGAATACTTCACAAGTTTTCCTGATAGTTGGGTTTTACGACTGATGATGGCAAAGATTGATTTCACAGATGAAGAGCGAATTCGCCATCCTTGGGAACCAATCCCCAACCTCAAGCAACTAGATATAGCTCCTAGAAGACAAAATGATAAACCTATTCTACAAACACTTCCTATTGCTCCTCTGAATAACCGATTTGATCTTCGGCTGCTGACAGGAGCCTATATACGGCGCGATATGAGTGGACCCCATATCGAAAATTTTAACAACAAAGTCTGGAAAACAGAGTTAGTTCAGCAAGCTTTAACAGATTTAGCCGATGTTATGAAAATTAACGGCAGCTTGTACTGGATTCCTAGCTGGAATTTAGACCGATTATTAGGTTTATTTATTCAGGCTAAGTTTTTTGAAGAAGATAAGATAGTTGGTCATTGGATGCCTTTACCAGAGCAAATACGATATATTGTCAGACCTCATCATCTTAAGGAATTCAGGTTGCATTTTCCCTCTGATGCTCTACTAGCAAAGCGTTTCCCTCAATACGGTTACTTCTGGAATCTATTCTTTGATAAGTTCTGGACTGCCTTAAGGCAACTTTATCAACGTTACATAGTTTCAAAAAGGAATCCTAATTAAGAAACTGCAAATACTTCAGTGGAATATCAATCCACTTATCATCTTGCCAATGTACTGTTGCGATTTAAGCTCATCCCACGACTAAAGTACGTGGGATTTCGCGTTATTTGTTGTTCGTTGTTGGTTGTTTGTACAAAAAACAAATAACAAATAACAAACAACCAAGGGTTGGGCGGCTATCCCTCCCATTCCTAAAGGAATGGGAGGGATAGCCGCTTTCGGTGAATCATTTTTCGTAACCAAGGGCTGATAACTGTTCGGAGAAAATTGTATTTAGCCTAGTAATAGTCTGTTCCGACATTTTCTGCTTGTGATCACCAGGAAGAATGCGCCGCTTGTGCTTGATTTTGTCTAAGGATTGGGGATTTGGCGGAGCAAAACTATCTTGATGTACTTCCAATAACTCTTGGAGAAGCTGAGGCTGATTCTCTAACGATAAAGCAGACAAAAACTTCGGTAACCAAGTCGGAAAGTTAGTAACCATCTCTTCGTAGGTGAGGACTGTGGTTTGCTCCAAATGCAGATATTGGTTAAAATACATCTGATAATCGTTTAAAAACCAATCTGCCATAGTGGGAGGATTATCTAGATTGATCAACCTTCGTACATGTTCTTTAGTACGTTGCTTCCAGGATTTAGATTCTGGTAATGAAGGGTTAAAGGAAAAACTATCAATACCGCGCTTAATATAGGTATTACGAACTGCTTGCGGGATATGTTTTTGGTGATATGCCAAATAAAAATACATAGAAGTCAACACATCCCGTGGGTCTCGAAAATGCAGTATTAATTTCACATTTTCCAAGTCGGTAAGTGGAAAGTAATGCCGAAAAGGACCATAGCAACCTTCTTGATCAATAACTGTAGATAGATAATCCTGATTCTCAGAAACTAGGCGGAATGGACTTTCTTGCCGATAATTGCGGGAATAGTGCGTAATATAACCTCGCTGAGCAATATCTGCTAGCAGCTGATGAAGAAACATTGTTCCAGCTTTCATCGTTGAAAAAACGAAAAACCGCATGAATACCTCTCAAGATTATTTCATTCTAGATGGGCAACTTATGCAGGGGTGAGGTGAAAAAAGGTGTGGGAGAGCTTTTTTGAGTAATGAGTAATGAGTATTAGAAGGCAGGAGGCAGGAGGCTCCGAGGCAGGAGGAATAAGAGTTTTCCTACCTAAAAAGAAGTCAGAAACTAGTTATATCAAGGGATTAAGGCATCCTGTTGTCATTTATAGTTTCTCGAGAATAATGAGTGAAGAAACTTTTGTCAAATCCTCTTCCCTTCTGCCCTGGAGCCTTATTTATTGAAAGCCACTGTAAATTTCACTTCACCCCTTATGCAGGTAATATAGCAAACTTGAAAGTGACTATTCCAACTGGTTAACTTATCCCCCGGAAGACAGCACGGGGGATGCAAGTGTTATTTGTTGTTAGTTGTTAGTTGTTTGTAAAAAAACAAAAAACTTGCCAACCAAGCCACGGGCACCTATCCCTCCCATCCCTTAAGGAATGGGCTTCCCGCCGCTTTCGGTGATTTCTGGAGAAAGTTGAATGAAATTTTCAGTCATTATACCTTGCTACAATGCCGAGCGTTGGATTGAACAGACTCTTGAGAGTGTTGCCAATCAAACTCTTAGTGCTTATGAAATAATTGTGGTTGACGATGGTTCTACTGATAACTCTCGCGATCGCATCCAATGTAGTAGCATTCCCACAACCTTACTACAAACCCAACGTCTAGGTCCGGGTGCGGCGAGGAATAGGGGAATTGCAGCAGCTACAGGCGACTGGATTGCCTTCTTGGATGCCGACGACTGGTGGCAACCAAACCATCTCGAACGTGTGCAAGCTTTACTTAGTAATACTAATGATGTGGTTTACTTAGCCGCAGCAGAACACTACTCCCTCAATGTCAACCGCGTTGTCTCACTATCAGACAATGGTCCGTTAACACAACCGACTAACCAATTAGATCATACAACTTATTTTGAGCTGTACCTCAAACATGGTCTTTTGGAGCTATCCTCGATGGTGGTGCAACTCGCTCGCTTAAAAGAAGTTGGTAGTTTTGATCCACACATGTCTGGAGCCGAAGATTTTGACTTGATGCTCAGAGTAGTTTACGGAAAAACTTGGGCCTATGATCCTGTTCCTTCAACTGTTTATCGTTGTAATAATCCCGATAGCTACTCGCAAAAGTCTGCTACCAATCAACTAAGCTTAACAGCCAAATTTCGGACAATGCTCAAAAATCGTGATTGCTATCCAGTCTCTGAGCAAATGATGCAGGGAATAGCCAAAACCATAATGAGTAAAGCGATAACCGAATGTGAAGTTGATGCGAGGAAGGCTATCAGTACTTTGACTCGTCCCTATTTGTCAAAGTCTCAGAAAATTATCTTTACCCTCGCCAACTTTTCTCCCAACGTGTATAAATTGCTAAACATGATCAGGAATAAAATCAAAGGTCCTAGCTATGCACCCCGTAGAGTTGTACCCCCTGCATCCTAATTACTTTTCAGGAAGTAGTCGAAATGAAAAAATTTCACCACCTGGTGATGAAAGTAGACTCTTCCCTACTCCCTACTTTCAAGTCAGGAGGCAGGAGGCAGAAGGGAAGAAAGCTTGTACGGTAAGTTTTAAGGTTTGGGATCCAGAACAAACCTAAGTGTATACTAAAAAACAAGCTTGTGAATTTTCCGGCACACAATTGAGGGAAGCAAATGATGGTTGCACAGGTTAAATCCAATGTTCCTCATCTCACTTACACTGTTGCTTGGGAAAAACTACCAGATGACTACCCCTTACCGGATGATCCTGTGGAAAATACCAGTCAACCCTTGATTGCAGCAGCTCTGAGAGAAAGCTTGGAACTGCAAGGGTTATTGACCTCAGATTCCCTGGTTCCCTCTAATTTGGGCATCTGTGCCAAAGTTAATAAGCAGACAATTGTTAAAGCACCGGACTGGTTTTATGTTGCTCGGGTAATTCCCCTGGAATCACCCCGCTCCCGCCGCAGTTACACTCCTCGTGTAGAAGGAGATACTCCAGCAATTGTCATGGAGTTTTTGTCAGAAACTGATGGAGGTGAATATTCAGCACGTCCCTTCCCTCCCTATGGCAAGCTTTGGTTTTACGAGCGAATTCTAACAGTACCTGTTTATGTTATTTTTGAACCGGATGCTGGTGAAGTGGAAGTACGCCAACTAGTTAAAGGAACCTATCAGGTTCAAACTGCTGATACTGAGGGTCGTTACTGGATGGAAGTACTGGGTCTGTTTCTGGGGGTTTGGTATGGTACTAAGGCAGATCGGACTGGCTATTGGTTGCGGTGGTGGGATAAAGAAGGGAATCTGTTACTCTGGGGTATGGAACGGATTGAGCAAGAACAGCAACGAGCTGAGCAAGAGCGTCAACGGGCGGAACAAGAGCATCAAAGGGCTGAGCAAGAACAGCAACGGGCGGAACAAGAGCTTCAACGAGCTGAGCGGCTAGCAGATTATTTGCGATCGCAAGGTTTAGATCCAGAAAACCTTTAAGCTTATCCTACAACTTGCATTATGTACTATATTGCTGTCAACATCTTACCTAAGTTCGGGAGCTGAGAGCTTCGTTGGCATTACCTTCTTTACTTTCTCAATTTGCTTTGGCGCTCTTACAGCGGGAAACGCTGTATTTTTAATTTTAGGCATTAGCTAAGTCAGATAATAATTCATCTTCTCTGAGGTCAATCATGGGAACCCCATAATCATTTAACTTCAAGAGAAAAGTTACTCTATTTACTCCTAATAATGTTGCTGCCATTCCTGATGAGATACGCTTCATTTCAAAGAGTTTAACCGCCATTGCCCATTTTGCCTCTTGTTCAAATTCTTTTGTAGTTTGACCAATCGCATCAGGAAAGTTATGAGGATAGTTGATGGTAAGTTGAGACATGGGTATTTTGAGCGGTATAACCTTAATTTTTTACTCCTCTAGGAAGGGTACGGCTAACTTTAGCAGGACAAAGGATCTGCGTCTGCTGGGTATCGTTTACTGTCTTAGCAGTATTGCTATCATTGCTATTGCGATCGCGATAGCCAACAAATCGGATGTAAACTAATTCCCCTTCCTTGATATCGTCAGCATCAGGCTGATGTAGCTGAGGATTATAGGGTACTTTTTCCCAAGGTTTACCGATGGTTTCATAACCCCAACTTTGCAGCAAATTATCTAGGGGTGTAAATAAGGAAGTCAAATTCTTAGCAGGCAAATCAGGTTTAGCTTGAGCCATTTGGTTGGCGCTTGGGTAGTTCGTCAACAAAGTTTGTAGCTGCTCGAAAGTAGATTTCTGAAAATCGGCACTGAGCTGTCTCGATTGCTGCTGCAATTCGTTTCGGAGTCGTAAGCATTGTTGTTGCAGTTGTTTAAGTTTGGAGGCTTCAGCAGTAGCCTTAACTAGGTTGGATATACGTGATTTAGCTGTTAATGATATTGACTTTTGATCAATATTATGTATTAACTCTTCTAGAGTCCAGTCTAATGCTGTAGCTAGCTTCCTCAGCCGAGATATTTTTAGTTGTCCGATTTCTCCCCTACACATCTGTTGTAGCTCGTAGCTAGTTAAACCAGATTTTTTCTGTAAAGCTTTCCAGGTAGGAATTCCTAACTGATGCCGACGTTTGCGAAGGCGATTCAAAAGAATCTCGCGCCACACTTCGTTATGCTGCGGAGCAGCACTGTTTTGAGCATTAGAACTAAGCAGGAACAAGACCCGCAGTGTCACTCCCAACCACAGCAAGCAACCAAACAAGAAAAAATTGGGATCCTCGATCATTACCAGCCCTCTCTACATCTGAGTTACAGACTCAGTTGATTTTGTCGTAATTTTTTCCTCTCCTTCATAATATTCTGGCAATAGTTCTCGCTCATCAATCTCTCCTAGAGCCTTTTCTATTTCTGAAGTGGTATCAGTACAAGCAGTTCCAGAACCGTTGATTACAGTTTCAGTAATTTTGCCGTCTTTGCCAATGCGATATTCAATCTTTTGATACTCAGCCATAAGATTTTAGGATGGTTAGCTTCAGGTTAATTAACCGCTTAAATTCATTGTATTCCTAGACTACAAAAGTCATCCATCATCCCTCAGGGATGACAAGTAGATTCTGCGGTCATGGTTGCCACTTCCTTGAAGATATGCTTGACTGAAGTATACACTTCGATAGTTAGTGGTGTGTGTACTCTTAGTCATGGCTGTTTTATTGTAGATAGGCTGACCACTTAGAAAAATTGGTTTCTTGTTGGGAACAGGTTAAACAGCAACTCCGAAATTATACCAAGCCCCTGTTTTGCTTCAGTATCAGCATACAGATGCATACTAGAAGATATTTAACTCACCTGTAAACCTCCTTATCTCCAAATCTGGATATAGTTATCCCTAGTAAAGACGACTCAGTACGTAGTCAGCCAAATCAATCAGAGCTTGACATGACTCTGAAGGTTTGAGTCTCGTCAGGTTTTGTACCGCAGCCTGAGCATGGTGCGCTGCTAATTCGCGGGAGCGTTCGATACCTTGCCCTTCTTTAACCAGTATGATCGCTTGTTCAATATCGTCTGTTTGGGCAAATTCTCGCTCAATTAGTATCTCTAGCTGGGGTTTTTCTTTCAGGGCATATAAAACTGGTGCAGTCAGATTACCGCTAATCAAATCGGAAGCTGCTGGCTTGCCCAAGACTTCTGTTGAAGCTGTAAAATCCAAAATATCATCTACGATCTGGAAAGCCAGTCCGAGATGGCGTCCATAGTGGTACAAATGTTCAGCAATATCTGCTGATACACCACTGAGTAATCCAGCTGCTTTAGCACTATTGGCAATGAGGGAAGCGGTTTTGTTGTAGGTCTTCTCTAAGTAAGCTTCAATGGTAGTGGTGGTATTAAATCGATTCAGTCCCTGCTGAATTTCCCCCTCAGCCATATCTTTAATTACTTCTGAGAGTAGTTTAACTACTTCTAAGTTGCCTAGGTTAGCCAAATACCAGGCGGATTGACCGAACAAAAAGTCTCCTGCTAGTACAGCTACTCGGTTGTTGTACAGACTGTTGATCGTAGGAACATTGCGGCGTACCTGTGACTCATCTACCACATCGTCATGGACTAAAGAAGCGGTGTGAATCATCTCGGTAATTTCTGCCAAACGTCGATGACGTGGAGTAATATCTTGCTCCAACATAGTTGCCTGGGAAATTAACAAGACAACTGCCGGTCTTACCTGTTTTCCTCCAGCACCGAATAAATGTTCAGCGGCAGCGTATAGTATTGGGTGACGGGCACCCACAAGGGTCTTTAAGTTGTCGGTCAGTATGCACAGGTCTGCTTCAACAGGTGAGAAAAGAGAGGTTACTGAGGTCATGGATTCACCGGCTCAGAAGTTAAGTTACGAAAGTTTACATATTCTTGCTTCAATTCTAAGCGAAGCATCCCCTACTCCGAAAGTTTTATTTGACTCTAGGCTCTACAGGAGCGTAAATACAGGAATTGTATCGACTTGTTAAGTTGATAAAAAATCAGTGTAGATTAACAGGGTTTTTGTGTTAATCTAATTATCAGGGGTTTGGAAAAATTAATAAATTCATTACTTCCAAAGTGATACGGGACAGTTTTTCCCAGATTCAGTGGTGAAGTTGCCTTGTTAGAGGTAGAGATAGCCTCATATCTATATGACGAAACATTCATCATCTTCTTCTGTCAGTTTTATTCCTGTCAGTAATGTTGATGGTTGAGTTCTTTTGATAGGCATAATTAAAAAATTTTCCACTCTTTCTTACGAGTGAGGAGCTAAGCCCAAGCTTCCTAATATTAATAGTTTGCTTGCTCCAAAATTAATAGAGGGGCAACAGGGAACAATTAGTACCCTAGAGTTTTTTTATAACAACAGGAATCTTAGCCTCCCAACTGAGGTGAGAGTCACTGTTGGCAAAATTGTCATTGAAATTTACATTTCTCCACCTCTGGTCATCACTATGATTTACAACGATTTGGCTTTGATTATTCCTTTTCTGGCTGCCGTTTATGTGTTAATAATCTATCTGCTGTTAATGCTAGCGGAGCGTACAACAAAGAATTCTAGATATTTTACCAGTTCTTTCACAGATGCTTATATCCCTTATCTGCCCAAAGAAACCAAAGAGGATGAACAGAAGAAGGTAGATGAAGTTGAGCCATCTCTACCTCAGAATATCCAACAGGTGACTATTGGTCGTTAAGTATCAATTGTCTTAATCGACTGATTCTAGGGATACTAATGGAGACAATGCCACTGGTGGCAAATATATTTTCTCGACGGCTGGGGTAAAACCCAGCCATTCTATTGAGAGTTTAGCAAATTGCTCAGGGCAACCGCTAACATAAAACCGAGTTGGTAACGGAGGGAAAGTATTCTTTTCTCTGATTAAGTCTAATTCTTGAGCTGTAGCAGTAACTACATGTTCTGCTGGATCTACAAGCCAGATATGCAGCGGCAGCAGTTCTCGTAAGACAGGAGACAGATGAGGGTAGTGAGTACAGCCATAGATTAAAGTATCGATTCGCTGGTCTATTAAAGGAGCAAGGTACTGTTGTGCGACTTCCTTAGTATAAGGATCATACAAGCGATTTTGCTCAATTAAAGGTACAAATTCCGGACAACCTACTTGCCAAACTTGGGCAGTCGGTTCAATTTCTAATATGGCATGTCGATAAGCATTGCTAGCAGCTGTTGCTGGGGTAGCAATCACCCCTAATCTACTCCCTTTTTGTACAGCAGCACGAGCCCCCGGTAGAATTAGCCCTAAAATCGGCAGATTAAATTCTTCCCGTAAGGTTGACAAAGCCAAGGCATCAGTAGTATTGCATGCTACGACAACCATCTTGACATCTTGTTGCACCATCCAACTGAGAATCTCACGACCAAACTGCAAGATTTCCTCTCGGGAGCGATTACCGTAGGGTAATCGAGCTGTATCAGCAAAGTAAATAATCGATTCATTAGGTAACTGCCGGTAGAGTTCTCTCAAAACCGTGAGCCCCCCCACACCACTATCGAAAACCCCAATGGGTTTTCGTTGCGCTTCTGCCTTTAAGGTCAAAATTTCCTCGTTGCTCATTGGTTACCGGTTAGGGGATTGTAGATTAGGTGATTTTAGATTTTAGATTGACCCTTGCTTAAAAGATAAGGGCTTGGGATTGAAGCTAACTTTATTGCCAAACAACACAATTAATAATTCCGCCGAATGTATTGGAGGATGCCTTGGGCAATTGCTCGTGCCATGAGGCTGCGGTGTCCCGGCTGCCTCAGTTTAGGAGCGTCTTGATAACCTGTGACAAAACCAGTTTCCACTAAAATCGAGGGCATTGAGGTATTTCTGAGCACATAAAACCTTGCCTGTCGAACCCGTCGATCACCAATTTCAACGCTTCCTAGAACGCTTTTATGGACTGTTTGGGCAAGCTCTCGACCAAGTTGGTGATAATAGGTTTCTAAGCCATTAACATCGGGACGGCTGGCGCTGATGGCATTAGCATGAATGCTGACAAATAAGTCAGAACGAGCCCGTTCCGCCATTTGTACTCGTCCTGCCAGACTGATGAATCGGTCATCTGACCGAGTTAATACTGCCTGAATACCCTGTTGTTCCAATAGACTTGCAACCTCTAGAGAAATAGGTAAAACTACATCTTTCTCCCGCAATCCCCCAATGCCAATTGCTCCAGGATCTTTACCACCGTGTCCTGGATCAAGCATTACCACAATGCGACTATTCGGTACACGGGGTAATGTATTTGAAGGTGGAGTATTCTGCTCAGGAAGTGGTACGGGGATAGAACTAGTAGGAGGCAGCGTTCGTCTTGCCTGTCGCTGTTGTAGTTGCAGTGCCAACAACTGATCACTAACCTGATTTAGTTCCCTAATTTGGGTATCAGTACTCGGTTGTACCAAAACTACCACAGTTTTAGGGTCTTGCTGCAAAACCCTAACCCCTGCTAAAGGACTGTTAGCATTGAGTTGGGGACCGACGAACTTGTCAGACAATCGGGCAGAGGGAATGGTAATTTGAAAGGCGTTTGCGCTTCGGTTCCACTGATTCGTCGCCCTCACTCGTTGGTTAGACCTAATCAACAATTGAGTGCCATTGTTACCCAATTGGACTGACTCAATTGTTGCCAATTGACTCACTCTATTGTTAGCAATTGGTCGAGTGCGGAGTCTAGAAGCTGAGTTAGAAGACCCTTGGGAATTCGGTTTATTGACAGAATCCTCCAAAGATGAGATGGGAGCACGAGGCAAAATCACAAGCCCTAATTCACTATTGAAGATTGCGTCCCAATCTGGACTATCTCTTTCAACATTCATTCGGATCCGGACAACTGGCGGTGATTTTTCAATCTGCTCAAATCTAACCTGGCTAACCCCGTAGCGATTTACTTCAACATCTTGCTCTGAGAGATTACTGGAAATAGTGGTATCTTCCAGCTCAATATCAATGTGACGGCGATTACGACTCCGCTCTACCTCAATATTTTCCGGTTGTCTGCCACTGGTACGGATAAAAAATCCATTTCTACTTACCTCAAAACTTTCTAATCGGGTAGTAGAGTTTGATGCTGTATTTTGCGACTGCCTTTGCCTTGATTGTCTGTTTTGCCGTTCTAAGCGAGAGGAACTCCTTCTTTGAGAAGAATTGGCAGTCGGTTGAGAGGTTCTTTGGGTAGGTGGCAGACTGGATGAAGGCGATATCTTTTGAGGTTCTGGTAAATCCACTGTCCATCGACTCGGAGAAATCCCCCGGAACTTGACCTGGTTAGGATCCAACGTATAACCAGGAACTAACTCAATCACAATCCGAGTCGTCCGGTTATTAAATTGCCCCACTCGGATTTCCCGAATCACACCTCTATACCGTTGAGTTTGTGTCGGTCGTCCTAGAACAATCCCAGGTAAGTCGATAACTACCCGTGTAGGATCAGGTATCAATTGTGCTTGGGGTTGAACTCCTTGATCAGTCGTAAACTCCAGTCGATTTTGGTTACCATCAAAACGCCAACGCAGGAGTCTAGCCGCTTCAGCAGCAGATGAACAAACAAGGACATTTAAAACGCTAAAGAGTACGATCAGCCAGCGAAATCTCACGATTATTTATTGCTCCTGTTGAAAGCGCGGTACTGCATCAAGAGAGCGGCCTGATGATTGGCTAGGCTCAAGGAAATTGTTAAAGTTAAAAATGTGAATCAGATTCATTCGTGTTTGTCAATACAGATACACAATTTACAACTATACTCTCACCTCTCACAATGACTCAAGCTATGTTTGCCGCTCCCAAAATTGCTCACCGCTTTTTACCCGTCTACTAGAGACAGTTAAACTCAAGGGACGTAGCAGGGCAAAGTTTAGTTTCAGGAATGACATTATACACGGGTTTTCCCAAATCAAAAATATAGCTTGGGTATTTGCTAGTGCAAGAAGGCAGAGGGGAGGAGGCTCCAAGGCAGGAGGGAAGAAAACTTGTGTAGTAAGCTTTTTCATCTTTTTTAACTGGCGAGTTATTTTTCCTGCGCTGCACTAGAGACTTGGTCGTTTCAACTTCCGTCTTCAGGTAAAGCAGTACTTTCCACATCTTTCTCCTCAAACACTAATCGCAGCAAAGGAGGTGCAAGAAAGGTTGTAAGGATAACCATAACTATGATCGCCGCTTCAGTTGCTTCTGATAAAGCACCACTCTCAGCTCCTACACCAGCAAAAACCAGTCCCACTTCGCCTCTAGGAATCATACCAACCCCGATTGCTAGCCTATTGATACCAGGTTGACCGAAGACGGTGAAGCCAGTGATAACCTTACCGATGATTGCTACCGCAATCAAGAAAATTGCTAAAATCAAGCCTTCACGATTGCTAGGAACCGTAGGATTGAGAACACTTAAATCAGTTTTGGCTCCGACAACTACAAAGAAAATCGGTGTCAGCACATCGGCAACTGGTATTACCTGTTCTTCCAATTCTCGGCGTTTATCTGTCTCTGCCAGAATTAGTCCAGCAGCAAACGCTCCCAAAATTGCTTCTAATTGAATAGCAGCTGCAACGTAAGACAAGAGTAAGGCAAAAATCAGAGCAGTTACCAACACCTGACCACGAGTCTTCATTTGATTGACTAAACTGACAAAATAGGGACTGAGCAAGCGACCCAATAAAATTGAACCTACCAGGAAAACTCCTGCGCTGATAATGAGATAGATAACGTTGGTAATGACAATTTCACCAGTCTTCGCCAGGCTAGCTACTACTGCCAAGATAATAATACCTAGAACATCATCAAGTACCGCTGCACCGATGATAATTTGACCTTCTTTGGCACTGAGACGACCGATTTCTGCTAAGACTTTGGCAGTGATGCCAATACTAGTAGCTGTCAGAGCTGCACCAGCAAAAATTGCTGGGACAGCAGGCACATTAAAAAGGAAAGCTAAGCCAGCAGTACCAGCTACAAAGGGAGCCACAACTCCCACCACAGCGACAACAGCGGCTTGGGGACCAACGCGGATCAGTTCTTGAAGATCGGACTCTAGTCCAATTTCAAATAGCAGAATAATAACCCCTAATTCTGCTAACACGGAAATGACCTCACCCTGAGTCTGAAATACTGAATTTGCTGCTTCTGGACTAAGACCAGCAGTTGTTTGAAGGAAGCTCATAATCATTGAGCTGGAGGCATCTGCACCCCCTTCCGGAAAAACCAGCAGATTCAGAGCAGAAATCCCTACAATAACACCACCTATTAGTTCACCTAAGACAGGGGGTAAGTTAATCCGAGAACAAATTTCGCCTCCTAGCTTACTGGCGAAGTAAATTACGACTAGACTCAGCAGTACTCCTGCCAGTATCAGTGAACCATTTGCTGTTTCTTTTTCTGTTGCTTCTGTTGCTGCTGCTAAAAGCGGCTCTTGAGCAAAGAAAGATGAGATTGAGTTATTGGGTGCAAGAAAACTCACCCAGGCAATTGCATCAGCCATTAGTTGCGAAAAAATTACTTTCTCTACTCTACAAGCTGGTTGAACTACCCCGATAAAGGATTCCTTCAAAAAGTTGCAGGGGAGCTTCCGAGTATGGGGAGTGTGGGGAGCTGGGGAAGATGGGGAGCTGGGGAAAGCATTTTCAATTCTCAATTCCCAATTTAGTGTCAGTTAACATATGGTGTAGCAATCTCCACAATTTGTCTAAACTGTCAAACATACTCTTATGAATCCAATTATGAATCCAACTATTTTTTTGAGTTACCTTGATCGAGCCAGTCGGCGATTGCCAATTTTTCCTGTGGCGGTGGGTTTACTGGCGATGTCTCTGAGTTATCCTGCTATTGCTCAAGAGAGACTCTTAAATACCCTGACGGTAACTGGTAGAGGGGTAGAAGTGATTCCCACAACAATGACCAAAATACAGCTAGGGGTTGAGGTTCAGGGAAAAAGCGCCAAGGAAGTGCAGCAGGAAGCAGCACGTCGGTCAACAGCTGTAGTCGAGTTGTTGCGATCGCGTAATGTGGCAAAACTACAAACTACTGGTATCCGACTCAACCCAACTTATAGCTACGATAACAGTGTGCAAAGGCTCATTGGTTATTCTGCCACTAATACCGTAAGCTTTCAGATTCCAACTGAGCAGGCTGGTTCAATTTTAGATGAAGCTGTCCAAGCAGGAGCTACCCGGATTGATCGTGTTAGCTTCACCGCATCGGATAGTGCTATCACCACTGCTCAAAGAGAGGCTCTGCGAGAAGCGACTCAGGATGCTCAACAGCAAGCTGATGTCGTTTTGAACACCTTGAATCTTACCCGTAAAGAGATCGTCAGTATTCAAATCAACGGTGCTACTCCCCCACAAGCACCGATGCCATTGTTTGCCAGGACAGCTGTAAATGCTGAAGCAGCTCCTACTACACCCGTAATTGGGGGTGAGCAGGAGGTACAGGCATCAGTTACACTGCAAATTAGTTACTAAGCTGCACAAAAATCTAATTAAAACTCGGTGTTATTATAGCCATCTAGTGAGCTGGATTCTTCATCTCGCTTGGAACCCAGGAATTCCAAGCGATCAACTCTGACTACAGGAGATGTACGCTCTGCTCCTGTGGTGCGATCATTCCATCGATCAATCTTCAGAGAGCCTTGCACTCCAATTAACTTACCCTTGCGCACATAATTAGCAGCTGTTTCCGCATTTTTCCCCCACAGCTCTAGGTTAAACCAGTCAGGCTGGTCTCTGTTACGACTGTAACGATTTACCGCGAGTGTCAGCCTACATTTAACGCTACCAGACTATTAGAGTCGATAAAAATGTCACCATCTCTACCTCTCCTTCAGAACTGAACGTGAGACTTTCACCTCATTCAGCTCCTCAATGATTTGGCTTTTACAGTACCTCTTGATGAGTGTATAACGTCATGACAGTGCCTAAG